>CAMYAA010000091.1 GCA_947253615.1 uncultured Sutterellaceae bacterium | reverse complement strand
TACACACTGCATATCGTCGGCAGCGTCAGATGTGTATAAGAGACAGGTCTTGAATGTCCGAGAGGGCCTGATGCATCGTCGACTTTTTCATCTGGGTGAGTAATTCCGGTTTCCAGCGACGCACCATTTCTTTAATCGTGGAGACGTCCACGTAGCGATAGTGGAAATACTTTTCCATGCGCGGCATCCAGCGTGCCAAGAAACGTCGATCTTGACCGATGGTATTGCCACAAATCGGGCTTTTTCCTTCAGGAACAAAACGCTTAAACGTTTCAATGAAGATGTCCGAGGCTTCTGCTTCCGAAATCGTGCTTTCGCGACAACGTTTAATCAACCCGGAATTGCCATGCGTCGTCGTATTCCATTCGTCCATATGGTCCAAAATGAAATCGGTTTGATGCACAGCCACCACCGGTCCCTCATGAATAATGTTGAGATCCTTATCCGTAATGATGGCGGCGACTTCTAAAATCCGATTGACTTCGGGTTGAAGTCCCGTCATTTCGATATCAATCCAAATGAGATTATCCGGGCTATAACGGGGATCGCGTTCGATGGCGGGTTTCTCTGTCATGAGAGTCAACGTCCTTTTCCTTGAAGTTAACAGCAAGTCTTCCACAAAAAACTTTTCACTTTCGAGGATAATACAGCTACCCAAGTTATATTGCCAGAATTCCGCCCCATGATCATTACGGCCCATTTTATCGAGCATGCTTTTTTAATTCTGCTCGCGCTCTATATCCTCATCGAGTGCGCCATTGCGGTCGCACAAACGCGCTCGGCCGAAAAGCATATGCACGAGATCCCTCCGGGCTTTGAAAAAGTGATCACCCCCGCGGGCATGGTGAAAGCCGCTGACTACACCGTCGAATCCGTACAAGCCCAGCTCTTTTTGGCGTTTGTCGGGGCGCTTTTTGCCCTCCTCATGACCCAGGGGCGAGGTCTCTCCTTTTTGATCATTCTGGCCGAACACTTCGCGCAAGGCGTCACCGCCCAATGGCTCCTTTTGGCCATGCTCTCCGCGGTGATGGTCCTCGTGGAATTTCCCTTTGCCTGGTGGGCGCAATTTCGCGTGAAAGAACGCTTTGGCTACATTCGTATGCCTCAGAAAAAATGGTTATTGCGCACGCTCCAAGAGTCCTTTGTGGGATGGTTACTCATTCAACCGGTCTTTGCGATTTTGCTCATGCTCTTTGAGCACAGTGCTGACATTTGGTGGGTGGTGCTCTGGGGGGCGTGGACCCTGTGGTTACTGTGGCGCTTCAAATGGAGTCAGACCTATGGGCTTTTCTGGCACCGCCATACCCGACACTGGCCCAAGGACGAAACGCGTGAGGCCATTGCGGCCCTCTTGGCCAAACACGGTTTGGTGATGGACGATCTATTGGTGATGTCGCGCCCGGCCTCTTGGCACTCGGCAAGTGTGCTTCTCACGGGATTTGGCACGCACCGTCGTGTGGTCGTCTTTGCGCACATTGCCAAGATTCTGACCCAAGAACAACTCTTAGCGCTCGTCGCACACGAAATTGCCCAAGTGCGTCACCACCATGTGCTTCTTCGTGTGAGTATG
The DNA here is from genome assembly GCA_947253615.1 of uncultured Sutterellaceae bacterium. Taxonomy (GTDB): domain Bacteria; phylum Pseudomonadota; class Gammaproteobacteria; order Burkholderiales; family Burkholderiaceae_F; genus Sutterella. Next base: position 3,989 of record CAMYAA010000091.1, on the reverse strand, counting down.
TACTCGGCTTTAGGGGCGCTCATTGCCTTTGTGTGCTATTGGGGATCGAATCACCCGATTTTCTTCGAAGGCTTTGGCCTCACGAGCTTTACGTTAATTAATCGCCCTGGGGCCCTCGCCGGTTACGTGATGGCCATTGTGATGGTCACCTTCCCGATGCTCTTTTATTTATTGCGCCCGCTCTTAAACAGTTTGAGTCGTGCGTTGCAATTTGATGCGGATCGCTTTGCGTGTCGTGAAGTGAGTGCGACCGCGCTCACCCAAGCGCTCATCACCATCCATAAAGACCGCTCGGAGTCCCTTCACCCGGCCCTCATTTACGAACTCTTTCATCATCGCCGTCCGCATGTGGACGTGCGCGTTCGTAAAGCTCGCAAAATGATCAACACCCCCGCGTCGAAATGATTTTTTCTCCTCAAACGCGACGCTTTGGCTTACACTTAAGGCACTTCACTTTTAGGTAACTCCTCACGAATGGCAAAATTTAAACCCAAAAGCAAACCGCAAATCACGACCGATGCCCTCCGCGCCGACCAGGCCGATTTGATGACAGGGCGTGTGGTTCAAACCCACGGACGCCATCACCTGGTGTTGGGCGAGGATGGTGTGCTCGTCGAAGCCCATCGCCGTGGCAAAAAAGGTGACGTGGTTTGTGGTGACCTCGTGAAAATCACCCCCGCCGTCTCTGGCGTGGCGGCGATTGAGGCCATTTTGCCCCGTGAAAGCCTGCTTTATCGCTCGGACGAATTTCGCATTAAGGCCCTCGCCGCCAACATTGACTTAGTCTGTATTGTGTTTGCGTCGCGCCCGAGTTTTAACGAATGGTTTATTTGGAAAGCGTTATTGGCCGCTCAACAAGCGGGCATTGAAGCGCTGGTTATTCGCAACAAAACTGACTTAACCGATAACGCCGAGGCGGCCCAACGGGCCACCCAAACGCTAGAAAAGCTCGGTGTCCCCGTGATCAACGTTTCCGCGCAAGCCGAGCCCCAAGCCACTCGTCAAGCGTTAATCGAACGTCTCCAAGGGCGTGCAAGCCTTTTTGTGGGGCAATCAGGCATGGGTAAGTCTAGTTTGCTAAATTTGCTCGTACCCGAAGCACAGGCCCGAACCCGAGAGTTTTCCGAAGCGCTCGATTTGGGGAAACAAACGACCACCTCGGCGACGTGGTATAACGCTCGCTATGATGATTGGCAAGGCTCGGTCGTGGACACCCCTGGGTTCCAAGAATTCGGACTCGCGCACTTATCGCTCAATGATATTTTGCGCGCGATGCCCGACATTGCCCAACACGTTTCGGGCTGTCGCTTTTTCAACTGTCGTCACCTTGCCGAACCCAATTGTGGCGTCAAGGCGGCCGTTGAACGTGGTGAGATTGACCCTGAACGCTATGCGTTTTATTGTGCGATTGCCCCGCACGCTGATGCGTTAGCGCAATAAAAAACTAACCCCTAACTACCCCCAAAAAAAAGAGCATGACTTCCCAAGAACGCAAAATCCCCATTGCCGATGCACGTGGTGTGCATGCTTTACCGATTCCCCAATCCGGTGAAGTCGTTCGTGAGCAAGGTCACTGGATTGATCAACGTGGCCGTCCTTTACGTGACTTACGTATTTCGGTCATTGACCAATGCAACTTCCGTTGTCGCTACTGCATGCCCAAAGAGGTCTTTGACCGTCGTCATGCGTTCTTGCCGAGTACCGAACTCTTGAGTTTTGACGAAATTTATCGTTTATCGCGCATTGCGGTTCAAAACGGGATTGAAAAACTGCGTTTAACCGGGGGTGAACCGTTATTACGTAAAGGCATTGAAGAACTCATTGGGATGCTTCGCACGTTGAAAAAACCCGATGGTGGGGATATCGACATTGCCATGACCACCAACGGCTCACTCTTGAAAAAGAAAGCCGCGGGACTCAAGGCCGCGGGGCTCGACCGATTAACGGTCTCGTTGGACGCCATTGATGAAACGATCTTCCAGGGGTTTAACGACGTGGGCTATCCCGCCGCGAAAGTCCTCGAAGGGATTTTCGCCGCCAAAGACTTAGGCTTTGAAGTCAAGGTCAATACCGTGATCAAACGCCACGTCAATGAGCAAGAAATTCCGCGCATTCTCGAAACGTTCCGAGGCACGGGCGTCATTCCGCGCTTTATTGAATATATGGACGTCGGCAACGCCAACGGCTGGCGCATGACGGACGTCGTCCCATCCGCGGAAATTATCAAGATCGTTCAAGAGCATTGGGACGTTGAGCCCATTGGGGCCAACTACATTGGTGAGACGGCCTCGCGCTGGCGCTTTTTAGATGGCCAGGGTGAGTTTGGATGCATTTCCTCGGTCACCCAAGCGTTTTGTAAAGATTGCTCGCGTGCGCGTTTGAGTATGGACGGCAAACTCTTCTTGTGTTTATTTGCCACCGAAGGGTACGATTTACGCACCATGCTCCGCGGGGGTGCGACGGACTATGAAATTACCGAGGCGATTGGCCGTATTTGGAATCAACGTCAAGCCCGTTATTCCGAACTGCGCTCCATGGGGATTGCGCCCGAGCGCGCCAAAGTCGAAATGAGCTATATCGGTGGGTAACTGCCAACGACTCCCTTTCTAGTGAATTCTACCTAAGGGAGTTATCGTAGCTCGCGCCATTTTTCCCCGAGCTCGCCCAAATGGGCCCTTCTATTCCCTTATACTTATTAGCTGTCGTACCTTTCGGGGAGCGTTCTCCCCGAATAAGGCAGCGTTTAAAAACAAGAACAAAGATCCGTTTTCCATGTTTTCTAATCCAACCGCGATTACTTTTATTGGCTATTTGATCCTGATGGTCGGGGTCGGCTTTTTTGCCTTTTACTACACACGCAACTACAGTGATTACATTTTAGGCGGGCGTAGTTTAGGGGGATTTGTCACGGCGCTTTCTGTCGGGGCCTCCGACATGAGTGGCTGGCTCTTGATGGGCTTACCCGGCGCGGTGTACTTTTCTGGTATTTCGAGCATTTGGATTGCCTTTGGTCTCACGTTAGGGGCCTATATCAACTGGTGCGTTGTAGCGGCGCGTTTGCGCGTCTTCACGGAGCGCGCCCATAATGCGCTCACGCTGCCAGACTACTTTAGTCATCGTTTTGAAGACAAGCAGAACATTCTTCGCATTATTGCGGCCGTCGTGATTTTATTGTTCTTCACGATTTATTGTGCCTCGGGTGTCGTGGCTGGGGCCCGCCTCTTTGAAAACACCTTCCACATGAGCTACGAGTCCGCCCTCATGGTGGGCGCCTTAGCGACCATTATTTACGTCTTTGTCGGGGGCTTTTTAGCCGTCTCGTGGACCGATACGATTCAAGCAGCACTCATGTGCATTGCGCTCGTCGTCACCCCTATTGCGGTCATGATTGACTTAGGGGGCTTTAGCAGTGCGACCGATCGCGTCGCGAGTATTGATCCCAACATGCTCAATATTTGGTCGGGTCAGAGCCTCATTGGCATTATCAGTTTATTGGCGTGGGGCTTGGGCTACTTTGGTCAACCCCATATTCTCGTGCGCTTTATGGCGGCACGTAGCGTCTCGGTGATTCCTAACGCCCGTCGTGTGGGAACGCTCTGGATGATTTTCTGTTTGGCCGGTGCCATTGGCGTGGGCTTTTTCGGCGCGGCTTACTTTGCTGAACATACGGAATCGGCAAGTTTAGTCACGCAAAACCACGAACGTGTGTTTATCGTGCTCTCGAGCGTGCTCTTCAATCCCTGGATTGCGGGGGTCTTAATGTCCGCGATTTTAGCGGCCGTCATGTCCACGTTATCCTGCCAGTTATTGGTGTGCTCCTCGACGTTAACCGAAGACTTTTATCGTCACTTTATTCGTCCTAAGGCCATGCAGCGTGAGTTGGTCTGGATTGGTCGCTCCATGGTCTTATTGATTTCGATCGTGGCCGTCTATATTGCTCCTGTCTCTTATACACATCTGACGCTGCCGACGATATGCAGTGTGTAGAT
>CAMYAA010000090.1 GCA_947253615.1 uncultured Sutterellaceae bacterium | reverse complement strand
TACACACTGCATATCGTCGGCAGCGTCAGATGTGTATAAGAGACAGCTTCTGCTCGGGACGCTTAATCGCCCCTTCCACTTTTAATTCGTCTTCAGTCATTTCGTTTCGATCTCTTAACTCTTAATTAGCCTTCACAAGCCAAACATACCGTATCGTCGGCAATCGCACGCATGTTGATTTCGTCTTCAATACGACGACGTTCTAATTGCATACCGACACGGTCCGCTTTACGAAGCTTGTCCGAACGGTTGTAGTACAAGCTCTTCAAACCCTTCTTCCAGGCCATGAAGTGACAGGCATGTAAGTAAGGAATCGACACATCGGGCGGGAAGAACAAGTTCACACTCTGCCCTTGGTCAATGAATTGCTGACGATCGGCCGCTAATTCAATAATCCAGCGCTGATCGATTTCAATGGCCGTCTTGAAAACATCCTTGACTTCTTGCGGTAAGTCGTCACGATGCTGAACCGAACCGTCATGGGCAATAATGTCCGCCCAGACTTCTTCCGTATCCATATCACGCTTGGCTAATTCCGCCTTCAAGAAACGATTCTTCATGATGTAAGCACCCGAGATCGTGTCTTGACGATAAATATTGGCACGCGAAGGTTCAATCGAAGGACTCGTCCCGCCCATGATCAAACTCGAAGAGGCGTTCGGAGCAACCGACATCCAGTGCGAGAAACGACGAAGCACACCAGCATCCGCCGCATCCGGGCAAGCCCCACGACGTTCGCAAAGCGCCTTGTCCGCCGCTTCACAAGCTTCACGAATGTGACGGAACATCGCCATGTTCGTTACCTTGGCGACGACCGACTCAAACGCAATGTTGTTCTTCTGTAAATAGGCATGGAACCCTAAAGCGCCTAAACCCACCGAACGTTCACGCATCGCGGAATAACGCGCACGAGCAATCGGATCGGGCGCATGCTCAATAAAATACTGAAGCACGTTGTCTAAGAATTCCAACGTATCTTCAATGAACTGCGGCGAATGACGCCACTGATCGAAATACTCTAAGTTCAAGCTCGACAAACAGCAAACCGCCGTACGGTCCTTGTTCGTCGGTAAGAAAATTTCAGTACAAAGATTCGAACCGTGAATCTTTAAACCCTTCTTCTTTAACCATTCCGGCATCGCACGATTGGCCGTATCCGTAAAGACTAAATACGGTTCACCCGTGTGCATGCGCATTTCTAAAATACGCTGCCACAAGTCACGCGCCGAGACCGTTTCCACCACTTCACCCGTGGTCGGATGCTTTAAGTCCCAGGAGTCATCCGCATTGGGATCACGCATGCTCGCTTCAATCTTTTCCATGAACTCGTCGGTTAAATTCACCCCGTGGTGCAAATTCAACGCCTTTAAGTTCTGGTCGCCCGTAGGCTTACGCATTTCAATGAAAGAAATAATGTCCGGGTGATCAATCGACAAGAACGCCGCATACGACCCACGACGCGTCGAGCCTTGACGGTACGCTAAACAAGCCGCGTCATAAACCTTCAAGTGCGGCATCACGCCCACGGACTTTTCGTCCGCCGAACGAATGTCCACATGAATACCAACACCACCCCCAAGCATGGATAACCAATTCACTTCAGAGAGCGTGTTGACTAAGCCTTCGGCCGAGTCATCCATGTAGGATAAGAAACACGAAATCGGTAACCCCTTCTTCGTGCGACCAAACGCTAAAATCGGCGTCGAAAACGACAACCAGTGACGACTCGCATAGTCGTAAATACGTTGCGCATGTTCGGGATTGGAGGCAAAGGTCTCCGCCACAAACTTCAAACGTTCCTGCGGACTCTTTTCGTCCGCACGCATGTAGCTTTCGCGAAGGCGCATTAAACCCAGCTCATCAAAGAGCGAATCACGACTTAAATCGATTTGAACAGACATTAAAACTCTCGGCTAAAGGAAGGTGGCGCCCCCAATTAAACCTAGTTAGTCACTATCTAAATTTAACTGAAAACACCCATTGGGCTCTCAAACCCAACAACACAATGGTTCAGGATTTTCTTAGTTCGGATAATTTGGTTTCTTACGTTAAGTTGTGGTCTATTACTAAACAAACACAAATTATTGTGGTCAGAAATCCCGAAAAGCCCAATGATACTACCGAACAAAATTCATAAAATCAATAGACTAAACCTACTACCACCATAGGTATTGTTCACTTCTTCCGAAAATCAATGCTTTTAAGGATATGAGCATTTGCCCTTATCCCTTGTTTGGGGGATAGGGCCAGGGCTATTTTTGCGTTGCGAGCCCCTTGTTAACAAGGGTTTACACCAAAATTTCGCCTACTCTTTCCTAAAAGGGGAATTCATGATACGATTTTAAAAGTTGACTGATTAAGTCAGATTAAAGCGATTTGCCATCAACACAAATCGAAGATCCCTTTGATCTGACATTTTTTTAAGAGAGAAAACAATGTCTGATGTTAAACAAGTTACCCTTGCAGAAGCTCAAGAAATCATCCGCACCGATGCCAATCCTGTGATTTTGGCCGTGGGTGCTCCTTGGTGTGTGGACTGCCGTCGTGCGCAGCCCTTCTACATGGCTTTCGCCAAAGAATTCGCCGGCAAGATCACGTTCTTGGCTGCTAACTGCGAACAAGAACCCGCCCTTCGCGAGGTGTTCAACGTGAAGCGCATCCCCACGATGATGATCTTCAAGAACCAGCAAGAAGTGGATCGCATTGTTGAAGTGCAGACCCCGGCTGAATTGCGCGCTTTCGTTCAGAAAGCCCTCTAATCCCTGGGGTAAGCCACGCTATGTTGATCGATATTCCTGTTTCCAAAGCTTATAGCTTATTGACGGGTAGCCCGACCGTCATGGTCACTTCCCAAAGCCCCCAAGGGGTGGATAACGTGATGGCCAATGCTTGGAATACGCTCTTCGAAATGGGAGAGCACCCTCAAGTGATCGTGGTCTTGGATAAGTGTCATACGACGTTCCAAAATATTCTTTTCACCAAAGAATTTGGTATTTCGATTCCTGGCACCGCCATGCGTCGTGAAATGCTCGTCTCGGGTACCGTTCATGGCCGTGACGTCGGTGATAAGTTCAAACACTTGGGCATCGAAAAGTTACCCAGCTCCGTGATCAAAGCCCCGTTAGTAAACGGTGCCCTGGCTCACTTGGAATGTCGTCTCGTTGACGAACGTCTCTTTGAAAACAAAGGGATCGCCATTGGCGAAATCGTCGCGGCCCACGTGCGCGAACCCTATTGGGATGGCGCTCACCTCATCACGGATGGTCAAGAAGAAACCACCATGCATGCGGCCGGGTCCGACCATTGGTTCACTCGTGGCTCACACCATAAATGGTCTGAAAAGTTGCGCGATTAATCCTCGTTAACCCCGTTTAGACCCAACGTCCTGAAGCACCCCTCGTGTTTCAGGACGTTTTTCCTATCAGCACCCCCACCTCCCCTAAAAAGGGGAAATTACCCATCAGGGCCGTGACGGCTCCTAAAAAAGCCCGTACACTTCACCCCTTTTTTCCGCTTCATCGACACTCACCCCCTCCGAGTGTCCAACCTACCCCTCCCGTTATGGCTAACCCTAAGGATTAGGTAGGCTATTGATTGTGAATTTTTTATAGTTATTTCCTATAGCAAATTTTCCGGTGTCAAAAATTCACGCCTCTCGACAACATAAATTTGTCTTACCGATCCTTATTATTAGATAGGCGATTTCCCTAGTATCCTTTAGTGTTACGCTAAGTTTCAAATAAGGGTGTCAAATTCATTCTTTTCCAATAACCCCATGCCTTACACAAAATAAAGTCACTTACCCGAATTACGTAGGCTTACGTATATAAAAATGGCTAACCCTTGGCTAATATGACTCCCATGAATTAGCTTAATCGTTGACAAATCAAGAACTTTTTGGGTTTTTGCTTTTGGTTAGGTTTTCAAAAAATCTTAACATTCCAATCGATTAGACTGAGGACGTTCAAAATCCACTTAGGATACTCCCTAGGTGGTAGAAGAATTCTTTCTTTTAAAAAAGGCGTTATGCCTTTGTTCATTCGACTTAGAGGTCAATTAAATGAAAAAGTTGTTTGTTGCTCTTGCTGTGACCACTGCTTTCGGTTCGGTTCAAGCCCACGAAAACGTTAACACCGACATCGCTGTGATCGGTGCGGGTGGTGCTGGTCTTGCCGCTGCTGTTGAGGCAGCTAACCTCGGTGCTAAGGTCATCGTGGTTGAAAAGATGGGTATCTTCGGCGGTAACACGATCCGTGCAACGGGTGGTTTGAACGCTGCTGAAACGTCCGTGCAGAAGATGCATGGCATTAAGGACAGCATCGAATCCCACTTCCAGGATACGATGAAGGGTGGTCATAACCTTAACAACCCTGAATTAGTCCGTACGCTCGTGAACAATGCGCCTAACGCCGTTGAATGGTTACTCGCTCTCGGTGGCGACTTCCGTGACGTCGGTATGATGGGTGGCGCTTCCCAGAAGCGTGCTCACCGCCCGACCGGTGGCGCCGCTGTTGGTCCTGAAGTCATCAAGACCCTCTGGAGCGCTGTGCGTGCTCGTAAGGACAACATCACCGTCTTAACCTCCACGACCGCTCTCAAGTTAGTTGAAAAAGACGGCGTTGTGGTTGGCCTCAAGGTCAAGGACAAGAAGGGTGAAGAATACGTGATCAACGCTCCGGCCGTGATTGACGCTGCTGGTGGCTTCGCTGCTAACATCAAGCTCGTGACGAAGTATCGTCCTGACTACGATGGCATGATCACGACGAACCATCCGGGTGCTACGGGTGACGGTCTCGTCTTAGCTGAAAAGGCTGGTGCTGACACGGTCGACATGGCCCAAATTCAGATTCACCCGACGGTCGTTCCTGGCGTTGGCGAACTCATCACGGAAGCTGTTCGTGGTAACGGTGCTATCCTCGTGAACCAAAACGGCAAGCGCTTCTACAACGAAATCTCCACGCGTGACGCTGTCTCCGCTGCTATTCTCAAGCAGCCTGGCAAGTACGCTTACCTCTTCTTTGATTCTGTCATGCAGAAGAGCTTGAAGGCTACGAACAAGTACATCAAGCACGACTACACGGTTTCTGCTCCGACGATCGCTGAATTGGCCACGAAGCTCAAGATGGATCCGAAGGTCCTCGAAGCGACGGTTAAGGCTTATGACGCTGGTAAGAAGGCTGGCAAGGACGAATTCGGCCGTGCTGACATGCCGCTCGACTTAACGACGGCTCCGTTCTACGCCATCAAGATCGCTCCGGCTGTTCACCACACCATGGGCGGTATCAAGATCAATAAGGACGCTCAAGTCATCAACAAGCAAGGCAAGCCGATTCCTGGCTTCTATGCTGCTGGTGAAGTCACGGGTGGCGTTCACGGTGGTAACCGTTTAGGTGGTAACGCTCAGGCTGACATCATCACCTTCGGTCGTATCGCTGGACAACAGGCTGTCATCTACGTTGACACCAAGGCTAAGAAGTAAGATTAACTTCGGTTAGTCCCTTTGAGACAAAAGGCTGGATTCCTTCGGGAATCTGGCCTTTTCTTATGATTAACCCCAATTCGAGCCCTAAATCAAAGGC
>CAMYAA010000089.1 GCA_947253615.1 uncultured Sutterellaceae bacterium | reverse complement strand
ATCTACACACTGCATATCGTCGGCAGCGTCAGATGTGTATAAGAGACAGCTTTGGTCGAGAGATAATTTAAACCCCAGATGAGTGTAACCACTAGGGCGAGTAACTGATAAAAGTAATATTGACGGGCCTGCATAAAAAACTGTCAGGAGTTGGATTAGACTAAGTCTACCGAAGTCAAACCTGAAACTCCACTAAATAGGCCAAGCTTCAGGCATTTGGCCCCCTAAAGTTAGGGGTTCTATGCGTTTAATCAAGGAGAATAGCCCTATGTCAACACCCTCAGCCCTCCCGGCAACGCGCGTCTGGCGCCGTTATAGCAAGGGGAAAACCGTGCCGCTTCAACGCATTGTGAGTACTCACGCTTTTTTTATTCCGTATAAGCGCGATATTGAGGAGGCCATTAAGGCCCTCACGCCCGAGGAGATGCGCGCCTTGATTTTGACGCCCATGGAACGCACCAACGACGATACCGAACACTTTATTGCGTTTGCGCTTCGTCTCGAAGCACTGCGTCAAGTCCCTAAGGCGATGCTCGCTCACGTTGATATCCTCGAGCTGGCGAAATCATGGGCACAAGCCGCCTCTACGTGGATGGATTCCGATGGGCTCGATAGTGCCTTTGATCGCTGGGTACGTAAGGACGCATCCCTTTGGGTGGATTATGTGCACTGGGCCCTTCAAGCGGAGTCGCCCTGGGTGATTCGTTCGGGCTTTGTGATGCTCATGCGTCTCGTGAAGCGCCATCCTTCGGTCGTGACGCCTGAGCTCATGAAAGAAACACTGACGCGTCCGATTTTCTTGAAGGCCAAGGTGGAATATTTCGTTTCGATGGGGTTAGCTTGGTGCTGGGTGGTTTTGTTGCAAACGTTCCCCGAAGCGAGTGAGGTCTTAAATGAGGGCTATAAAATGCCGGATCTCACAAAGCGCCGCCTTGTTCAAAAGATGAGAGAGTCCTATAAGACGACGCCCGAACAATTGGAAAGCATTGAAACCTGGTTACGTTGGTACGAGGGTTATTAAATCAGGCGGGTAACAAAAAAGGAATCACAACCGAGGTTGGATTCCTTTTTGAATTTTGTGCGTTCTAAGACGCGCGTGTCAGGGATTAGCCCTTAACAGCAGCCTTGAACTGGGCACCCGGCGTGAACTTCGGAGCCTTGCAAGCAGCGATCTTGATCTGAGCGCCGGTCTGGGGGTTACGACCCGTGCGAGCAGCACGTTCGGAAACCGAGAAGTTACCAAAACCGATCAAACGGACTTCTTCGCCCTTGGCAACCGTCTTAACAACGGTTTCCATGAAGCAGTCGATCAAGCGGCCGGCTTGAGCCTTGGACACTTCGAGTTCTTCAGAGATGGCGTCAATTAATTCAGACTTGTTCATTTGTGGTGTCTCCTTAAAGTAAGACATAAACTTTTTAAACTCAAACAAGCAGAGAGCTTAAAAAGAGACTGGACATTCGCGCTGACAAGGCTAACGTTTTGCGTTGAAGGTGGTCTTCTTTTCGACGCTAGCCCACCAAAACGATCGAACCTTGAATTGCTTGATCTGACTATATAACAAGCATTTTAAGCGCGCTATACCTATTATTAGGTATGTCTTTTTCCCTACTAAACCAGGCGTTTTAACCAAATTCTATTGAGTTAAATTCAATGATAGGAAATAATATCTGAAAGTTGCGTAAAAATCGCTGTGTGTCTAGGGTTTACTCTACTTTTTACACAAAAAACTGAACGCACATTCAAAAAGTGCCCCACGAGGGGGCACGCTTAAGAACGCAATGTGACACAAGGGTTTTTTGATTAAAATCAAAAAACTTTCTATCAGCAGATGCGAGGTAACTGTTCACCCGCGAGCCAATCGACCATTCGGCGACCGCCCATGAGGGTTTCCATCTCGACAAAACCCGCCGCAACGGTCTTTTCGTCGACGACTTTACCGACCACGCTGGCATTCTCACCGTAGGGGGAGGCCTTCATGGCCTCGAGGGCGGCTTGGGCTTCGTTTTCAGGAACGATACAGAGCAATTTCCCTTCGTTGGCAACGTATAACGGATCAAGCCCTAAGAATTCACAGGCGGCCTGGACTTCAGGACGCACTGGAATGCTTTCTTCATTTAAGAGAATGCCCACGTCAGACTGCTGCGCAATTTCGTTTAACGTCGTCGCTAAGCCCCCACGGGTCGGATCACGCAATACATGAGTATTCGGAGCGGCCTTTAAGATATTGGCCACCATTTGGGCTAAGGGCGCCGTATCGCTTTCGATGGGGGAGCCAAAGCTCATCCCTTCGCGGTGCGAGAGAATGGCCATCCCATGGTCACCCATGGTGCCCGAGACCAAGACCACGTCGCCTGGCTTGGCACGGTTCCCGCTCGTGGGTTCGCTAACAATAGCTTCGCCAATCCCTGTCGTGCTGATGTAGAGCCCATCATTGCGGCCGCGTTCGATCACTTTCGTGTCGCCCGTGACGATCGCCACGCCGGCTTCTTTACAGGTATCGGCCATGCTCTTAATAATGCGTTCGAGCTCTTTTAACGAAAAGCCTTCTTCCAAAATAAAGGTTGCCGCAATATAAAGGGGCTTCGCACCACACATGGCGACGTCATTGACGGTCCCAGCAACGGCGAGTCGACCAATATCCGAGCCCGGGAAAAAGAGGGGCTGCACCACGTGCGCATCGCACGAGACACACACCGGGTTTTTCATCGGGGGCAAAATGGCCCCGTCATGGCCTAAGTCCAACCAGTCGTTGGTGAAATAACGCGCAAAAAGATCATGAATGAGTTGCGCGGAGGCACGGCCCCCCGCACCATGGGTCATATCCACGGTGCCGTGTTCTAAGTCGAGAGGGCGCATGTAGCCATTTTTATCTTTAGGCATAAGTTTTCCTTTTTATTCTTTAACCGCACTAGTCTTCGGTACTGCGACGTTCATAAGTAAACGCCGCGGCGCAAGCCCCTTCACTCGAGACCATACAGGCCCCAATGGGGTGCGACGGATTACAGACTTTGCCAAAGAGTTTACATTGGCGAGGGGTCTTTTCACCACGGAGAATTTCCCCACACGCACAGGCTTTGTTGTCCTGAAGGGGATGTTCCACCATCGTGAAGCGCTTTTCAGCGTCAAATTCGGCATATTCTTCGCGCAACTTCAACGCGGAGCGTTCCACTGAGCCTAAACCACGCCATTCAAAGGAATCACGGATTTCAAAGACCTTATTGCACAATTCAATGGCTTTGATATTGCCTTCACGCGTCACTGCACGGGTAAATTCGTTTTCCACTTCAGCACGGCCATCATTGACCTGACGAACAAGCATCAAAATCGCCATGAGCATATCTAAGGGTTCAAAGCCAGCGATCACGACCGGTAAGTGCCAATCACGCGGGAAGGGTTCGTACGGGTTCGAGCCAATAATGGTCGAGACGTGCGCTGGTCCCACCAAGCCGTCCAAAATCGGGGCTTTGTCATTGCCTTTGGCCGAGCACAAAATGTGGTTCATCGCCGCGGGCGTTAAGACGTGATTACAAAAGACCGAGAAGTTCTTTAAGTTTTGCGCTTTGGCGATTTCTAAAGCGACGGCCGTCGGTGGCGTGGTCGTTTCAAAACCAATGGCAAAGAAGACCACTTCCTTATCGGGATTGTCTTTGGCAATCTTGATCGCATCCATCGGGGAATAGATCATGCGAATGTCAGCCCCGTCGGCTTTGGCCTTAAAGAGCGAACGGCCTTGATCTGCGGGTACACGCATCGTGTCGGCATAGGTGCAAAGAATCACGCCTTGTTCGAGCGCCAACTGCATGGCCATGTCAATGCGGCCAATCGGTAAGACGCACACCGGGCAGCCTGGCCCGTGAATCATGCGAAGGTTCTTCGGTAATAAATCTTGTAAGCCCCAGCGGGACAACACATGGGTATGCCCCCCGCAGAATTCCATAAAACGGTATTCACGATCGGGGCGGACTTCTTGGGCAATCGTACGAGCGATTGCACGGGCCTCTTGGCCATTTCGATATTCAGTAACGTATTTCATAGTGACAAACGCGGTAAGACAAGCGAATTAGCAACTTTGAAGGGCTTCAGGGGTTAATTCACCCGCTTCACGAAGCGCCGCTAAGGTCTTTTCAGCTTCTTGAGCATCGATGCGTTGCAGGGCAAAACCCACGTGCACAATGACCCAATCTTTCACTTGGGGGTCCGTAATCAAAGCCACATTGACTTCTTTTTCAATCCCGCCAATGTTCACCATGGCTGTTTGTTCATCAACAACGGACTGAATTTGTCCAGGAATAGCTAAACACATAGTAATTTGTTTCCTTGGGGTGGAACGTTTGGGGAAGAGACCTTGTTAAGAGCGTGGAGTCTCTTCAAACCCAGACAGTTTAGTGTTAAAAAATGATCGTTATCTTTATGAGCCTTTATGAGAACGCTTCACCGTGATATTCAAAGCTCGTTTGCTCGGCCTCTAAGGTCAATCGAGCCAACCAAGCTTGGCCTAAGGATAAGCCGCCATCGCCAGGGGGGACTTTCTGGACCCCACGATACGTGAGCGAGGCCTCGCCGAGGGTCTGACGTAGGGTACGGGTGAGGGTTTTATTTAAACAACAACCGCCACCGGCCACCACGAGGGTGTTCTCAGGGTCAATCTTATGATTGTCAACTAATCGTGCACGAAGTGCTATAGCCCATTGGGCTAATAATTGACTCAAGGTATTTTCAAATTTCATCGCGACGAAATCTCGATCAAACTCGCCCGAGGTCGCGTCGCACAAGGCTTTGGCGAGCCCCTTTAAAATCAGTGTCCCATTAGAGGTAATCTCTAACGCAACCGGTAATCCTTCTTGGGGATTAGTTGCTTTTTCTCGAGCGCGATGCGCACCGGCCTCTAAGAGCATGGCGGCCGTGGCCTCATCGTGCTGACGATAACAGTACCCTAAGAGCGCGGCGGCCCCATCAAACCAACGTCCTAACGAACTCGTTTTCGGAGTGAGTCGAGGATTGTCAATCAATTGGGCCATTGGCTGAGCAAAGGGCTCGTTAGCAAAGCGGGTTTTAATCTGATCTTTTTCGCCCGCTAAGGCCAAAATCGCTGCCCCCATACGCCAGGGTTCTTTGGCCGCTTTATCTCCGCCCGGGAGCGCGAGCTCTTCAATATGGCCCACGCGGGTAAAGCCCGTGGGTTCCACTAAGAGGGCTTCACCGCCCCAAATCCCTTGGTTGGGTCCAAGACCCACGCCATCTAAGGCTAAGCCAAAGGTGGGTTCGCTTCGGGAGAGTTCGGCCATAATGGCCCCAATATGGGCCGCATGGTGATAAATCGGCACGAGGGGACGGTGCGTTTTAATCGATAACGCTTGCGCCCACTGGGTACTCATAAAGTCCGGGTGTTGGTCACACGTATACGCGTCGGGCGTGAGTTCAAAAATCGCCTCTAAATGCGCCACGGACTCTTCGAGCATGCGAAGCGTCGCCCGATTGTTGAGCGAGCCAATGTGCTGACTCATAAAAGCGTCGGACCCGTGGAGTAAACACGCGGTATTTTTTAAGTACGGGCCCAGGGCTGTCTCTTATACACATCTCCGAGCCCACGAGACCGTACTAGATCTCGT
>CAMYAA010000088.1 GCA_947253615.1 uncultured Sutterellaceae bacterium | reverse complement strand
CTACACACTGCATATCGTCGGCAGCGTCAGATGTGTATAAGAGACAGCATCAATAAGTCGTTAATGGTATCCGATAGGGTTTGAAACGCTTGTTTTTCATCGATTCCATCAACACATAAGGTGATTTCGGAATCACAGGGAGCCGCCAGCGTCATGAGCCCTAGAATGGACTTTGCATCGACTGTATGGTCTCGGTAGGCGAGTGTGATGTTGGATTGAAATTGGTTGGCCGCTTTACTCAAGCTCGCACTGGGCCTAGCGTGTAGACCATAGGGGTTTTTGATTTTAAAAACTTGAGTAAGCATGACAATTTCCTTTAGTTTTGTTGCCCAATACGCGCAGAAATACTTGAGCGTGCTGCCTCTTCAATCATGGTCATGAGTTGATTGATGGGTTTGTCTTGGTGGGTAATTGCGCAAAGTAAAGCGGGTAAGTTCACGCCAGAAATCACGCGAACGTACGGGAACATGAGCAATTCGTGGGCAAGATTTGAAGGCGTTGCGCCGATAATATCGGTCAAGATAATCATTCCGTCTTGCGCATAACTTTGAACCGTTTCTTTTAACTCTTCAAGGACCAAAGTGCGATCAATACAATGAGGAATGTCTTTAATGAGCAGGGTTTGCAAACGTTGTGTTTCCGTATCGCCAAGAATATGTTTTGCACACTCTTTGAGCGCAGAACCTAGCGGTGAGTGGGCAATAATAAGAAGCCCGACGGCCATAGTAAATCCTTTATTCAGTGTTTCATGCTCATTTTAACGAGAGTCGTCTTTTCTTCATAGAGAGGACTTTCAGAATGTTTAACGTTACACTAAGTATTGATTAGTGTTGCTTACTTAAGGAGCTAGCAATATGGCGATTGTGCAGTTTTCATCGCGGGCTACGGGGCCCTTCATTATGTTTGAAGAGACCGCTAAGGACATCTTTCGTATTGTTGATGAGCCTTGGCTTTCTGAAGGTGCTTGGGGTATTGAAGAACTCCCTGAGGTTCTAACCAAACTGGAGGCCGCCGAAAAGCTTGATATGGATCGAGTACGACAAGCCCGTGAAGCGATGGAACAAGAGCTTCGTGCATGTAGTTACGATGAACAATTAAAGCGTAAAGAGGCCGGTGACGAAAAGGCGTTTGAAGACCGTATCAAGCTTTATCAACGGATCTCACCCTTAAAGCAGATGATTAAACGTGCTATTGAAAAGGGTGAGTCCGTGATGTGGGGCAAGCCCTAGTTGGCTTAGGCTCGCCAGAAACTGCGAGTAAAGAGTACGAAGAGCGTGAAAATTTCTAAGCGCCCTGCGATCATCAAGAAACAACATACGAGGAGCTGGAACTGTGATAACCACGCATAGTTCCCGCTCGGCCCCAATTTCCCTAAAGACATCCCTAAGTTTGTCATCATCGAGACAGTCCCGGAGAAGGACTCTAACAGAGGCATACCCGAGAGCATTAGCACGAGGGAGCCAAACAGCATCGTGATCACCCAGATCACGATGAAGGAGAACACCGAGAAGCACACGGGTGTACTGATATGGGTATTGTTGATTTTGACGGCACTGACGGCGCTCGGGAACAGTAATAAAGTCATTTCACGCCCGAGATGACGCAGCATGATGAGAATACGCATCATCTTAATGCCCCCGCCTGGCGTACCCGCCGAACAGGCAATATTGGCGGCTAGCAACATAATGACGGGAATCCCCAAAGGCCACAACGTAAAGTCGGTATCAGAAAAGCCCGTGGTACTCGCTAATGAGACGACCGTAAAGACGCCATAACGAACGGTGGTCCAAAAGTCGTTATAGATTCCGTGAGACCATAAAACGTAAATGGCTAGGGCCGAAATAAAGACCAGCAGTAATGTCCAACCTTGACCTTCAGCGTCTTTGAGATAAACCATTAAATTCCGGTGTTTAAAAGCCATAAAGTGCAGTGAGAAATTAAACCCGGAGATAAACATGAAGAAAATAGCGACCCAGTCGATGGCGGCTGAATCCCAATAGGCAAAGCTTTCATCATGAGCACTCGTGCCCGACAAGGATACGGTTGTCATCATGTGCATAATGGCGTCTTTCCAGTCCATGCCGGCGAGGTGGTAACCCACAGCACAGGCAATGGAAATGCCCAAATAGATGACGTAAAGAGCCTTCGCGGTATCGGTAATTCGAGGGGTTAGCTTACTTTCTTTGAGGGGTCCACTCGTTTCTGCCTTCATAATTTGAGCGCCCCCCACACCTAAAAGCGGGAGAATCGCGACGGCTAAAACGATTAAGCCCATCCCACCCATCCAACTCAAGAGTGAGCGCCACCCATTGATGGATAGTGCGGTGTGATTGAGCCCGCTCATCACGGTGGCCCCTGTTGTTGTCAGACAGGAGACGCACTCAAAATAGAGCTCAGTAAAGCTGTATTGCGGTAATGTCATCACGAATGGAATCGTGCTGATCAATGGAACCGTTGCCCAAATCATCGTCACCAAGAGGAAACCATGTTGGGCCGTTAATTCACGTTTAAAGCGGATGGTACTGGCATTTAACGTAAAGCCCAAAAGCAACGAAACAATGACACCAACCCAAAAGCCGTGAGAGGCACCATCCTTGTATAAGATGGAAACGATCAACGGGACAATCATGGCGACCCCGAGCCAAATGTACACGGGGCCAGCGGCGTTGAGCACAGGCAAGATGAGATAACGAAGCGTATTTCGCATGGTTGTCTCGGCTAGAAGAAACCAACATTCACGGCGAAGAGCTGTTCAATCTCGTGAATGAGTTTTTTGTTGGGAACGAATACGATGACATGGTCTTCGGCTTCGATTTCAACATCTTTGCGGGCCATTAAAACCTTGGTTTCGTCATTTTGATAGCGAATAATGGCGCCAATCGTACAACCCATGGGAACGCGAATATCTTTGATTTTTCGGCCCACCACTTTCGAACTCTTGGAGTCGCCATGAGCAACAATTTCTAAGGCTTCCGCAATACCACGACGTAAGCTATACGCGGCCGCAATGTCGCCACGACGCACATAGCGAATTAATTCGCCTAGGGTAGCCGTCGTCGTTGATAAGGTCACGTCGATCTGACTGCCTTGCATGAGATCCCCGTAGGCCTTGCGGTTGATGAGCGCAATGGTTTTTTGAGCTCGATTTCGTTTGGCTAAGAGCGCTCCTAAGATGTTGTTTTCATCATCTTCGGAAACGGCAACAAAGAGGTCACAGGTTTCAACTTTGGCCTCTTTTTGCATGTCTTCACTCGTGAAGTCCCCATGCAAAACGGTCACTTTAGGACTGAACTTGTCCGCTAAAGCCTTTGCTGTTTGCTCATCATTTTCAATGATCTTGATGTTGTAAGCGTTAGAAGAGTCTTTAAGCAGCTTGTCCGTGAGCGCGTCGATAAGATTATGACGACCAGCAATCACAATATTGCGCACGGAATTGTCTTCACGACGGAACTCTCCCATCACTTGTTGAGCGTATTCAGAGTCACACAAACTGATGACTTCATCCCCCGCTTCGATGACGGTGCTCGAAGTGATCAAAACACGCTCATTTCGCCTAAAAAGCGCCATGATACGCGCAGGCACGTCAGGTAAGTGAGTATAAAGGTCACGAATAGGACGACCCACGAGAGGGCCACCAGCTCGAGCACGAACTGCAATTAAACTGGCACGTCCGTTACCGAACTCTTGCACTTGGAGTGCAGCTGGAAACTCTACGAGCTTCGCGAGATAGTTCACGACGGCTAATTCCGGCCAAATAATACTGGTTGCCCCAAAACCTTCTTCTTTGAGGATTCGGGGGTAGTTTCGCAATTCTGAATTTCGAACACGAGCAATTCGTGTTGGGATATTAAACATGCGATCGCACAGTAAAGAAACGACTAGATTCGTTTCGTCACTCGAGGTGACCGCAATCAGCATGTCAGCGTCTGGGGCCCCAGCGTTCGTGAGCACCTCAGGACTCGTGGCATTCCCAACAACGCACTGCAAGTCATAATTTTTAAATTTGGCCAGATGAGCGGGATCCATATCCACGACAGTGATGTCGTTCGCTTCAGAAACCAAGCTTTCGGCGATGGAGCTGCCAATACGGCCAGCTCCAACAATTAAGATCTTCATATTGAATCTCTAAAGATGACTCAGAGCTTTTTATTCGTCGCGACTAAGGCGATGTGCGGGTGTTGTTGTCGAAATGCTTCGTGAGTACAAGTATTGGGATCAATGTTTAAATTGCGCAACTTGCGATAGAGGTGGGTACGTTCAAGTTGCGAATGACGAGAAAGCTCAATGACCGCACCATTTTTCTTCGTGAGAACGTTGGTGAGGTAAAACAATTCCATATCATCACTGAATTCTCGGAATGGCTTGTTCAAGTCAATGGTCATATTTAACGGCTTGATGACAAAGACAGGCAATGGCTCATCGGTGGTGATATTGAAATTATCAATATCGATCACGAAGGGCTCATTGTCATCCGAATCGGGTGCTTTAAACACCACATGATGTTCATCGTTGAGCTTGGAGGCTTCGGCGTGAGAGGTTTGTGCCGGAGCAGCTTCCTTTTTTTCGTCCGGCGTTGGGACGTAGCGAGTGCCAATGGGCGGTAAATGACGCAGACGGTTTTCTGCATCATAGTTCCAGTTTTCAATGGCACGAGCGCAAGAATCGAGCAGTTTGGTTAAGGTAATGGGCTTTTCTAAGAAGTCACACGCTCCAAAACGCGTTGCCTCCATAGCGGTTTCAATCGTACCGTGGCCACTCATCATGATGACTGGGCAGTTGATTGCACGCTTTGTGCACAGTTCCTTGAGCAGGGTTACACCATCGGTATCAGGCATCCAGATGTCTAATAAAATTAGGTCAATTTTGTTGGTAGCAACCGCATTACGACATTCTTGAGCGTCTTCCGCTGTGATCACGGAATAACCGTCTTCTTCAAGAATCTCGCAGAGTAAATTGCGAATACCTAATTCATCATCAACGACTAAAATTTTTTTCATAAACGTTCTCTACTCGTAGGATGACCGACTTCTTTAGCAGCCTTTAAAATGATGACTACTTGGGCTCCCATGATTTCTTGGGTCTCAGAGTTCTTAATGTTTTGAAGATTAATCGTAGCTTCGTGCTCGTCTAAAATCTTCTTCACCATTGGTAGACCGAGGCCAGAACCTGTAGGCTTGGTCGTGACATAGGGTTCGAAAGCAGAAGCTAAAACCTTTTCTCCAAACCCAGGTCCATTATCCATAATGGATAGTTTAACAGCGTGTGGTTTTTCGGGTTTATCAATCCCGAAAACAGGTTCAGTCTTGATGGTGATTCTAATCGACTTTTGATCTTCCGCTGCTTCAATACTGTTAGATATTAAGTTATGTATAACTTGACGTAAACGCGCAGAATCCCCTAGGACAAGAGGGATCTGGTGGTCGAGTGCCAAGACGACATTCGTCCCCGCGTGCAGGTAAAGATCGATGGTTTTTTCTAAAAATTCATTGAGATTGAGCGGGCGAAGTTTGGTTTCTGGCAGTTTCGCATACTCACGGAAGTCATTGACCATTTGTGTCAACGCATCGACTTGCATTGTGATCGTAGAGGTCGTGCGGTGTAAGAGATTTAAGTCATCCGGATCCGT
>CAMYAA010000087.1 GCA_947253615.1 uncultured Sutterellaceae bacterium | reverse complement strand
TGTATAAGAGACAGATCACTTGAGTGATTGGCGTCATGTGCCGAGCGACCTCGATCACCATTTCTGGGCCAAGCATACCCACCATAAGATTGATTTACCGGGCGCTTATTCGTTAAAAATGCCCATCAATCGTTGGGAGGTCGGTTATGACCGTGCGTTTCGCCACGATGATCAAACCGTACTTTGGGGTGCTTCGCTTAACCTCGATAATCACCAAGGTACCTTGGCCTCGGGCCGTACCAAAATTCGAGGATTGGGTCTCGCCCTTTATCGCAGTGCCCTCTTTGAAAACGGCTGGTTTGTTAATACCGTCGCTCGTTTAAACCGCTACCAAAATACGTTGGATTCCAACTTCAACAATCAGCCTATTACGGGACGCTTCAATCAATGGGGCTATTCGCTTGCCCTCGAAACTGGTAAGCGCTGGGATCTCGGGAGCTTCTACGTCGAACCGCAAATCGAAGCCAGTGTTGGTCAATTAACCAAGGCTAAATTCAGCCAGAAAGACATCGCTGTCGACAACAAGGCTATTCGCTCCGTGATCACACGAATTGGTACCCAGGTCGGTCATACCTTTAACCAAAACCGTGGTGAGGTCTTTGCCAAGGCCAACCTCTTCCACCAGTTTGCTGGGAACGCCCAGACCACGCTGAACGTTAAAAACCAACAGCAAACCATTCGTGACAAGGGTCAGTCCACCTGGGCAGAGTTTGCCCTCGGGATTAACTACCAAGTCACTCGAAACGTCGGAATCAGCGGATCCGTGAGTGCAACCGCCAATAACCCATGGGGCCAATCCCATGGCTTCAACATTGGCGCTGATGTTCGTTACTAAACACACATAGACCAACCCACGCTCACGGTCTCGGGCCGTGAGTGTTCACCCATAAGGAATTAATGATGAGTTACACCCTCTCCGAAAAAGCCGAAGCCATCCGTTTACATAGCTTGCTCCAGAATTACGAAAAAGTGGTCCAAATCCTGGGCTACCCGTCCTCCAAAACCTTGACGAAATGGGTTCGCGAATACCGTAACAAGCACCCCTACCAGGCCCTTATCCAGTCCAAGGAATACTTAAATCATTGGATTGCGGACGAAAGCGACACCGACATCTCGATGATGGACGACGCCTTAACGCAAACCAAGTAAACCCAAACCTCTAAGTCAAAAAAAATCGGCAGGTCAACAAACTGCCGATTTTTTTTTAAGAATGAATTCGCCTCAATTAGGCTTTGCGAAAGATTCGCAAGGCCACTTGGGCCACCACCATACAAACAATAACCAAGGCACCATTGAGTAGCATGGCACTCAATGCCCCATAGTCATGCACAAAGTGTAAGAGTGGACCTAAGAGAGCAAAGTACAAAAGACCGCTCACCGTATAAATAATGCTATAGCGCGCTAACACAGGCGTTTGATAGTTGGGATCCACAATGCGCAATAGCAATAACCCCGTCACAAAGACGCCGGTATACATCCCCACCATGGTGAGGCATTGCTCAAACCAATACGTGGAAATCAAACGACGACAGGCCCAAACTAAGAAAAGCACCGTGCCTAAAAGGCCCACAATACTCAATACCGAAATCGGTGCCCACCAGGCCAATACCGTCTTTAAAGGCATCGAGCCAATCGCCGCAATCACGGCAAATTCCGTTAACCAGCCACAAATGCGACCTTTAACTTTGGCGTCCACTAAAAAGTCGAGCTTGAATTTGACCAGGAGGCCATAAATAGCCGCCATCACAACCATGCCCCACGCCCAAATCGTTACCTTGGAGAGGACAGGCACGTGCGCCGCCTTTAACCAGGAAAGAATGCCATAGGCAATTAAGGCAGCAGCGAGAATCAATGCCGAATGAAAGGCCAGTGGATCAATACTTACGGGAAGTGTCGTTGCTCGACCTAACGACTCCTGACGCGTCGTATCCTTTTCATACCCCACTAATAAAGACGTCGGTAACGCTTGAGGATCTTTTAAACTCGTTAACCACCCGCGGCGGGCACCGAGATTAATTAAAAGAATCCCCACCAAGATGCCGCCTACTAAGCCAACCGTCGCCATCGTGACCGCCACACCTTGCGCATCACTCCAGTAGGTTATGTTCATCGCCTGGAGCATTTGACTTAAAAGTCCAGCGGTCCCATGACCCCCAGCAAAACCTAAGCCCATTTCCCAACCAAAGGTCGAGTACAAGCCCGCCTCTGAGGGCCAAAAGGCGCCCACCGCCCAACCGAGCGCAAATTGCAAAAAGCTAATCCCCATCGCAATACAAAAGAGAGGCACTAAAATCCCAGCACCTTCTTGCTTCGTGCTCCACTTCAAACCCAAGGGCACCGCAGTGACAATGGGAATGATCAAAACCCCAGGGAGCAAACGATAAAACGTCATCCAGTCAGCAGGAAGCGGCAACACATTCGCCCCTTGAGGGCCTAACCCCAAGAGAAGGAAACCGCCAATCACTGAGGCCGGTAAAAACGTCTTTTGGAAAATCGCAAGCGTTGCGCGCAAAAATACCCCGAGCAATAAAAAGACGCTCAGCGTTCCTAGGGCATAGAGCATCCCTAAGAGAAGTTGATTGTTCATGGCCATCCTTTGTTCTGTGAAAACCAATCGCACTAAAAAACCGTGAGTATAGCCCCGAAACCCGCCCTTATCAGGGAAGCAAAGCCTTTTCACTACGTGAGGAAGCTTATCGCTAAAGTACGCCCCCTAAAGAATCGACGAGCAAAGCACTCAGTTTCACGACAATCGGACCTATATAAGTGGCGCTCTAGCCCCAGTCAGTATTTAATGCCCCTGATATATTCCAAAATAAACAAACACAAAATAACAACACGAAAAGATTAGTGCAGAAAGTCTATTGAATGTTTATTCAGTTTTAAAAATTTTTATGAAAAACAAAAAACAGAAAGCAAAATTCCATTCAAAACTTCATCAAACCCACAGTACTCCAAGCTATTAAACCCCATAAAACGTTTAAAACACTTGATTTTAAAAGGATTCCTAAGATCCTCAGACGTAATTCAATAAAATCGTGATTTACATTTGCTAAAACATTAGTTATACGCCTTGAGAAAAACCCTCTATATACTAGCGCCCACACTAAACCTAGAAGAAACCCTACTCGTGCTCGTTGACGACCTAAAGGGGTGCGCACTCTCGACTCCCTCGCGCTATAGACCCCCTTTCTAGACCCAACTAACACCCGTAGATCGAAGGATCCGCCTTCAACTCCCTATAGGGAGGCCTCATTAACGCCCAGACCAACAAGACTTTCTGGTCTTGTTTCTTTTCGTTATGGCCTATGCAACATTGCCACCAAAAACCCGAAACGACGTCCGAAACGTGTGTGACGTCGGTAAAAGCTCCGCAAACGCCAACCTCGCAGGAGCGTAAAAACCAGATTTTTGGGGAAGTCTTTTTTAAGCCCCTGATTGAAAGTGCCCTGCTCGGTGAACTCAATTATTGGTTAACCCACGAGCGACGCTTGTGTATGCTCCACGGGACCGCCATGAAGGCTTGTGCCTTGAGTGGAAACTTCCGTAATGGCTTTTCCCTCAAGACCATTCGTACGACGCTCGGGCCGATTCGTGTGCGTCAGCCTCGGGATCGTTTGGGCCGATTCGTACCCAAAATTATTCCCAAGCATCGCCGTATTTTTTCCATTAATCATCAGCAAATTTTAGAAATTTGGGCGCATGGACAATCGCTCTATACCGTACAGAGTCAGCTCTATGATTTGTACGAATCTCCTGTGAGTTTTGAAGTGGTGAATGCTGTCGCGAATGAGGTGATGAACATCATTCGTCGTTGGCAAACCCGTCCTATCACGCACCAATGTGCGAAACTCTATGTCACACAGTTAGCGTGTGACATCACCAACCATTACCAACAAACGCTTCAGGTCGTACATATGCGGACCCCAACGCAAGAAATTGAAGTTTTAGGAGTCTGGAAAACAAGCGCCCCGACCCGAAGCCATTGGTATAACGTGCTTATTTCACTCAAGAATCGCGGGCTGAGTACCGTGCCAGTCGCTAAGTCCTACGAAAGCCCAGGGCTTGACCAAGCCTTTAAAAAAGTGTTTCCTAACGGGACGTTGACGATTGTGTCCAACGAGATCCCTCATCTCTAAACCTAAATCCACAAGGCTAGACTTAAATGCGCGAAGGCCGCCACGTATCGTGAACGGCCTCTCGCATGCTTCACTGAATGCTTTTAAAGCACTAGCGCACAATTCCTCGAGCTTTAAGGAGGACCAAATTAATGATCGCTCTTAATCCCGGCGCTACACATGGACAAAATCACGTCCTTGGTGTCGCCATAGATCTTGCAATATTCCCAATACGCCGCTAAAGATGCCGCGGTCGTATGTTCCCCATAGACACCACGATGACTCAAAGCCGCACGGGCTTCGAGAATTTTATTTTCGGGCGCACAGACGATCGGAATGTGATGCTCACGAATCATCGTCAAGATTTCATTTGCACGCGCTGGCTTACCAATCGCAATCCCTTCCGCCATGGTCGACTCGGGCGTAATATCCACCACGTCTTGGGCCGACGGATTCATCGCCATCGTTTGGGCAAACGGTGCACAGCGTTCACTTTGAACAGCAATAATTTTCGGAGAGTTCGTTAAAACCCCCGAGGCCTTCAAATGTGCCAAAGCCTTCACGGCTCCAATAAAGAGCGTCCCGTTACCCAGTTCGATAAAGATATGTTCAGGCAAACGACCTAAAGACTCGAAAATTTCATAAATATAGGTCTTGGTGCCTTCATAGAAGAACGGATTAAAGACGTGATTGGCGTAATAGACCCCACGGTCTTTCACTTGAGCACGACACACATCCGCACAATGATCGCGAGAGCCTGGAACCACAATGGCTTTGGCACCAAAGGCTTCAATCATGGCGATTTTCTTAGGACTCGTCCCTTCAGGAACATAGATTTCGCAACTTATCCCAGCGCGAGCGCCGTAGGCGGCCACCGCAATGCCGGCGTTGCCACTACTGTCTTGCACACAGGTTTTGACACCAATGCTTAACATATGCGAAACCAGCGTAGCGGCCCCACGATCCTTAAAAGAGAGGGTCGGCATGGAGTAATCCATCTTCAACATGACTTTATCGTCATAGCGAATGATAGGCGTCATCCCTTCGCCCATCGTGACACTACGCCAAGCGTCCCCTTCTAAATTCATGAACGCACGATAGCGGAATTGATTCCATTCACGTTGATCAATCAAAGCGGGATCCCAGGCCCGGATATCGTCAACGAGTTCAAAAAGACCACCACATTCACAGGCGGGTTGAAGCACGGACGTCTCGACTTGACGTTCGCAACGAGTACAGCAGTATTTCATGGGCAAATTCTCCTCAGGGTCGGGTTGAGAGAAAAGTTCAAACGCCAGGAATCACGCCCAACGCTCAAACCAAAAAGGTCATCCACGTATTGTAGCGAACCCCCTCTTTAAAGACGCACTGCTCGGTTCATCATGGCGCAACATTCACGCCCTTTCAGAGCCCACTTCCCCTCGGCTAAAGCCAACGCCCTCAAACCCCAAAGTGTGGTTTTTGCACCGGGCTAGCACAAACACAAAGTTTTGCTATAATAAAACTGTCTCTTATACACATCTCCGAGCCCACGAGACCGTACTAGATCTCGT
>CAMYAA010000086.1 GCA_947253615.1 uncultured Sutterellaceae bacterium | reverse complement strand
ACGAGATCTAGTACGGTCTCGTGGGCTCGGAGATGTGTATAAGAGACAGATCACGGACCCAGCGCGTATGAATCGCCCTGGCGCCCCAAGCATCATCATCTTGGACTTTGAAGATCTCATCAATATCGATACCTCGGCCATTAGCATTCTCGAAACCTACGAACGCGCACTGAGCCGTCATGACATGACCCTCATCATCGCAGGCGCCGAAGGCTATACCCTGAGTATCTTGAAAAACTGTGAGTTCGATAAAACCTTGGGCGCTAACTTGGTGCCGAACATGGACTTCGCTTTGGCCCGTGCTAAAGAAATCTTGAAGTCTCAAGAAAAATAATTAAACCCTCACGAAAAAGAGCGAAATTCCCACGAACTTCGCTCTTTTTTTGTTATCTCGTTTTTTTCTCGCCTTCGCTATGGAGTTAGCACCAACTCTTGATAGTCGGGGGTTTCTAATCCGCGCTGCTGATTGGCCTCAATATAGATATCCGCATAGGGTTCGGCTTGCGTGAGTTCAACGAGGCCATCTTTGGCCAATTCGAGCATGGCCATAAACCACACGGACATCTGTTCACGATCCCCGGGGTGCTCCTGACAGAGCGACTTAAAGGTAATGGCACCCGTCTGAGTTCGCAGACGTCGAAGCAACGCCGACATGTGCTCACGAATCGATAAGCTCTGACGCATCACCTTGTGCTGCTCGGTCAAACTCATCTGAGCAATCACTTCGCCCCATACCCACGCTAATTCCGAGGCGTCCACCGATGGATAGACCGTCTCGGGTTCGTAGGGCTCAATGTGGGCTTCCCAAACATCACGCCCCACACGAGGTAAGCCCTCAATCGCTTTCGCTAACTCACGAATGCGTTCATACTCGAGTAGTCGACGCATTAACTCCGCATGAGGATCCTCTTCGTCTTCCCCATCGGGCGCTTTCACCACGGGTAAGAGCATGCGACTCTTAATCTGCATGAGCGTCGCCGACATCACTAAATACGCAGCGGCGAGCTCGAGATTGCTCTGACGGATCAACTCCACGTACTGCATGTACTGCTCCGTCAACAACGTCATCGAAATCGTCTCGATTTCGAGCTTTTGCTTACGAATCAAATAGAGCAGTAAGTCAAGGGGCCCTTCAAAACTCTCGAGAAACACACGCAACGCATCGGGCGGAATGAACAGCCCCTCAGGACACTCGACAATGGGCTCACCATAAAGATGCGCCAACACCTGCTCGTGCTCGGGATCCGTTAAACGTAATTGAGGCGAGTCCATGGACACCATGCGTTTCCTATACCGTAAGAATAGAAAACCTCTGTATCCGGTGAACGACCACCCAATACAGAGGTTCGTAACCTAATGACGATTATCGCTTATCGCGGTTCGTACATAAAGTCATCCATCACCGCAGCGACGTCATCGGGACGACAAGCTTGCGCTAAATCATGATCCCAAGCGTAGTTCGCCACCGCAATACCGATCAACTTGCTCGCTTCACGAACGCGATCAAGCGACGGATAGAGCGAGCCCTGCGCTAAGTCTTCTTCCGTGACCATCTGCGCTAAGGTCTGAGCCGCCACTAAGAACATCTGCGAAGGCATCCACTTGGCTT
Source organism: uncultured Sutterellaceae bacterium (assembly GCA_947253615.1). Classification (GTDB taxonomy): domain Bacteria; phylum Pseudomonadota; class Gammaproteobacteria; order Burkholderiales; family Burkholderiaceae_F; genus Sutterella. Next base: position 4,089 of record CAMYAA010000086.1, on the reverse strand, counting down.
GGGCGAAAACAGCCCCTAAGCCTAAACCCGGGAAGACGTAGCAGTTGTTGCCCTGACGCGGCACATAGTGCTTGCCATTGAAGTCCACTGGAGCGAAAGGCGAGCCCGAAGCGTAAAGCGCACGACCTTCGGTTTCACGATAAGCCGTTTCAGCGCTACATTCGGCACGCGAGGTCGGGTTCGACAACGCAAAGATAATCGGACGTTCGTTCAACTTAGCCATCGTCTGTAAGACTTCAGCATCAAAGGAGTTGGGCTGAGCAGCCGCCCCAATAATACCCGTAGGCTTATAAGCACGAATCGCTTCCACAAACGTGCTGCAAAGCGGTAAGTCATGTGCAAACGGAGCCTTCGTCGAAGCGAGCTTATCCGTACGATGCTTGCTCACCAAACCCTTGGAGTCAAACAAGGCACAATGCTTGAGCGCTTCTTCACGCGTTAAGCCTTCTTCCACCATGGCGTCAACGATCAAGTTGGCCATACCCGTGGCCGCTTCACCAGCCCCCATGAAGAGGAAGCGCTGATCGCTCAACTTGACCTTGGTGACACGTAAAGCCGAGTAAATCCCCGCTAACGCACAGGCAGCCGTCCCTTGAATGTCATCATTGAAGCACAAAATCTTTTCTTGATAACGATTTAATAACGTGAAGGCATTGTGGTTACCAAAGTCTTCAAACTGAATCAACACGTTAGGCCAACGACGACGAGCTTCCGTGATGAACTCTTCAATGAGTTCGTCATATTCAGGGCCCGTCACACGGTTCTGACGTAAACCCATATATAACGGATCCTTCAAGTACTCTTCATTGTTCGTACCCACGTCAATCGTCACCGGCAAGGTCTTGGCCGGATCAATCCCAGCACAAGCCGTGTAGAGGGCTAACTTACCCACCGGAATACCCATACCATTTAAGCCTAAGTCGCCTAAGCCTAAAATACGCTGACCGTCCGTCACCACAATCACATCCACTTCTTCATTGGGAATGTTGTTGATGATGTCACGAACATGACCCTTGTCGTTGGCCGAAATAAAGGCACCACGAGCATAACGGAACAAGTGGCTGTACTTCTGGCAAACTTCACCCACCGTCGGGGTGTAAACGATCGGCATGTATTCGTCAATGTAGTCCACTAACAAACGATAAAAGAGCGTTTCGTTATTGGCCTGCACGCTATCCAAGACTAAATACTTGTCTAAAGGCGTCTTGCAACGAGCCAAGGTTTCACGCATACGAGAAACTTGTTCTTCAGCGCTCGAAACCACGGGCGGTAATAAACCACGTAACCCTAAACGATCACGCTGTTCTTGCGTGAAGGTCGAGCCACGGTTGATTAACGGATTACGTAAAACGTCGACGCCACGAAGTTCAGTATCAAAAGCTTTCTTCGTGCGAATGGACTTGCAAACAGACATAGTTTCCTTCTTTTGTGCGAGTGCACCAAAATAAATTCTTAAATTGCCCTCTCCGGGCACGCGTGCTCTCAGAGGTTCATTCTAACAAGAACTGCGTCCCTAAAAGCACACTGGGATAAAACGCATTTTAATTAGTTTCGCTCTATTAAACAAGTGATTTTAGTAGTTTGATTCAACTACTTACGCTTGCTTAACACATTGATACGCTTCTGAGCGTCCTCTTGGCTCGGCGAATTGGGGAATTGTGCGATGACCTTCTTATAGGTGGCCAACGCCGCTTTCTTGTTGCCTAATTCCGCTTGGGCAGCCCCCACGCTCAACATCGCTTCAGGCACGCGGTCGCCCTTGGGATAAAGGCGAATCAAGCGATTCTGAACCGTAATTGTTTGCTGGTACTGCTTTTGCTGGAAATAGCTAATCCCTAACCAATACGTCAAATCCTGGGCATACCCCGACTTGGGCCAAGCGCTTAAAAAGGCTTGGATCTGTTTCGTCGCAGAGCCATACTGGGACTGACGCAAGGACTCAAAGATCGCAGCCACATCTCGCTTTTCTTGCGGCTGCACTTCAAAGACCTGGCCACGATACTCGACCATCGAGGGTTCGAGCTTGCCTAAACGATCATTGAGCGAGTCCGTCAAGCTTCGCGACTGACGCTTTTCCTGATTGAGGGCATTAGTGAGCTCCTCAATCTGGCCCGTTAACTTACGATTTTGCTCACCGAGTCGCGTGAGCTCACTCATGAAATTCATTTGGGCATTGCGCTGAACGTTGAGTTGCTCCTTGAGCACCTTGACCTGTTCACGCAAGTCCAAAATCGCTCGACGCGCTTCGTCGTCGGCAAACCCATAGGCTTGTCCCACGAGCACCGCCCCGAGCGTCATCGCGACGCCCCAAGCGCGCCACCTGGTTAAAGACCACTGCATGGCTAATGCTTCTCCTTGTTACTTTGTCGCTTAGTGCCCCTGCGGGTAATAAAAGTCCGCACGACGATTCTTCGAGTAAGCCTCTTCGTCATGACCTAACGCTTCGGGCTTTTCTTCCCCAAACGAGACCGCTTCAATTTGCCCGGACGGAACCCCTAAGAGCATCAAACGCTGCTTGACGGCTTCACTACGCTTTTGACCCAACGCTAAGTTGTACTCACGGCCCCCACGTTCGTCCGTGTTGCCTTGCACAATAATGTGGGTCTGCGGATGCGCCATTAACCAGCGGGCATGTGCTTCAATCACCGGAATGTATTGCGCATCGATATCATACTGGTCAAAACCAAAATAAATCGCTTTCTGCGAGAGCGGATTGTTCGGATCTTCAAACGGATTTAACGCGCTCGAACCGGCCGCTGGCACGGACGCACTTTGTGCTCCCGCTTGACCGAGTAACGTCCCTTGTTTGGCATCTTCATCTAACGAGACCGAAGAACACCCCACTAATAAAAAACTCGCTGCACATAAGGCACAAAGCGAACGACCAAACTTCATCTTCAGACACTCCTTTTAGAAATTGGGTTTGAGTAAATTGACCCTGGCGCGGGCAACCTGACCTTAAAAAATTGGACCCCATTGAGGTTCGCGAATATCGCCATCCCCTTCAATACGCGTCACCACGCGACCGTCCACCGAGGCCGTCGCTAATACACCGCGATTGCCTTCACGCGTCGCAAAGACCACAAAGCGACTATTGGGCGCGAAACTCGGCGACTCGTCATGATCCGTACTCGTCACCGTGGTCACTTGACCAGTCTGTAAATCCATAATCGCCGTGTGATACTTCCCGTCTTGACGGGTCACAAAGGCCAATAACTTCCCGTCGGGACTCACGTCGGGACTCACGGCATAGTTCGAACCAAAGGTAATACGCTCCGCAGCGCCCCCCGCGACGGGTTGACGATAAATCTGCGGCGCCCCACCACGGTCACTCGTGAAGTACACATATTGCCCATCGGGACTGAAGGTCGGCTCGGTATCAATACCGTAACTACTGCTAAAGCGACGTAACTCATTGCCCGCCACCGAGAGCATCCACAATTGCGTACGGCCACCACGACTCAAAGCCACACAGAGCCATTGTCCATCGGGGCTAAACGCCGGGGCCGAATTGTTGCCTTCAAAGTACGAGATTTCACGACGCTTACCCGTCGCGAGCTCCTGCAAGTACACAATGGGCTTGGCCTTTTCAAAACTGACATAGGCCACGTAACGTCCATTGGGACTCCACACGGGCGAAATAATCGGATTGGGCGAACTCAACACCACGCGAGGATTGAGTCCATCAGAGTCGGTCACCACTAATTGATAATGCTTGGGCCCTAACTGCGTCACATACATGAGCTGAGAGTGAAAGAGCGGACCTTCCCCCGTCAACTTGTGATACACATCGTCGGCAATTAAGTGCGCGGCCATGCGCAAATTCTCCGTGCTATCTTCCACATGCCCTGAGGTGATCAACGCATTGCTCACTGGGTCATGTAAGAAATAACGCACGTCCCAACGATTCGGCGCAATTTTCGAAACCACGCCCACGAGGACGGCATTCGCCCCCTTGGCATTTAAAGCCTTCAAATCAGAGGGTTCTTCAAGCTCCGCCACCGGCGTAGCCTCGCCCGCCTCAATCAGACGAAAGCCCCCCGTGCGAAGCAAGTCATTCCCAATAATATCGGCCAAGTTCTCTGGAAC
>CAMYAA010000085.1 GCA_947253615.1 uncultured Sutterellaceae bacterium | reverse complement strand
AGTACGGTCTCGTGGGCTCGGAGATGTGTATAAGAGACAGCGAGATACCTGAGCTCTCAATTGTCCCTTTGCCTGAGAAGTGGCGAGCGAAGTACCCGAATTGCGAATACGGCCCCGACGCATGGGCCTGTGAGCTTTTGGACCTTATAGCTGAGCACGTTAAAAAGAATGGTTTTGACGGTGTACATTCGGTTTCACCATTGAAGGCGGCGGTAGCCTCAGGCCACGGTATTGGTAAATCCTTCTTTACCGCGATGATCTGCATTTGGCTTTTAGCAACCCGTCCGTATTGTAAAGGGATTGTTACGGCAACTACGGGCGCCCAGCTTGAAACAAAGACGTGGGCCGAGATCTGCAAGTGGCTAAAGAAGTCGCTTGTTGCCGATATGTTCGAGATCAATTCAACCTCGATCCGGGCGAAGGAAGCTCCCGAGGGCTGGCGATTGGACGCGTACACGTGTAAGGAAGAAAACTCTGAAGCTTTTGCTGGCCAGCACTCGGCGAGCTCTTCGTCCTTCTATATTTTCGACGAAGCCTCGGGGATCCCCGACAAGATTTGGGAAGTGGCCGAAGGGGGTATGACCGACGGTGAGCCATTCTTCTTTGCGTTCGGTAACCCCACTCGTAACACGGGGCGTTTCCGTGAGTGCTTTGGGAAACGTTCAGACTCGTGGCTCACCTACCACGTGGACTCCCGCAGCGCCTTTATCACCAACAAAGAAACGATCGAAGCCTGGCGTCAAGAGTACGGTGAGGATTCTGACTTCTTCCGTGTTCGTGTGCTCGGGCAATTCCCCAGTGCCTCGACTAAACAGTTCATTCCCAGCTCTCTTGTCGATAAGGCAAGCGAGACCGACGTACTTAACAATACGGCTACGTGCGCCATCATGGGCGTGGACATTGCTCGTTTCGGAGAAGACGACAGCGTTATTTACACCCGCATAGGTCGTGGCTATTTACCAATTAAACGCTTCCATCATTTGGACGCTGTAACCCTAGCCTCTCGTATTGCGGGGCACTTTGAGAACTTGAAGAAGCTAGGGCTTCCTGAGGATCGCATTTACATCAACGTTGACGAGACGGGCGTTGGTGGTCCGATCGTAGACATTCTTCGCTCGGACGGGTATCGCGTGCGTGGTATCCAGTTCTCCTCGAGTGCGGATGACCCAGAGACGTACGACCGCAAGCGAGATGAGATGTGGGGAAAGATGAAAGATTGGCTAGAAGACGGGGGCACGATACCCAACGACAAGGGGCTAAAGGAGGAGTTAGTTAGCCCCGAGTTTGACTACACGTTGAAAGGCGCAATCAAGCTAGAGAGTAAGAAAGACATGAAGAAACGAGGGCTCAGTTCGCCTGACGTAGCGGACGCCCTGGCGCTCACATTCGCGGTGCGCATTAACGAGTACGCACAATTCGCTAACACAGAGCGAGGAGCTCGTATACGCAAATTCGATCCGTTTGCAAGGGTGCACTATTGAGGCGTTTTATAAGACCTCACTTTCCCCCTTTAACATAGGTCTTAAATGAAAAGCCCCATCTGAGTTGGAGCTCAATGGGGCGTGATGCAACTAATGCTTTAAAGGATTGCACGCTATGAATTATATCACTCGTGATGAGCATAACCGAGTTTTAGATGAACTCAAGGAATTACGTATGCTGATTTCCGAACAAGAAAAGAAACGAATCGCTATGGAAGCAAAGGAAGCTGTGCTCGCCGAACGTAAAAAAGAATTACGTGAGTGGGTTCGCCCGATAGCAGTCGGCTTAGTAGTCCTTGTAGCGAATTTACTGGTGACTTATCTGATGAGGTGAACGTAAGAAAGCCCCATCTGAGTTGGTCGCTCAATGGGGCACGATGGAATTAGTTCTTTACAGGTGTTTCCATGGCATTAATTATAGCATTGATCAGTTTTTGTAAATGGATTATGAGCAAGAGAAAAGGGCGCGATAAATCAACGCCGCTCGAATGGTGTGCGGTTGTTTTAGTGGCGATAGCCGTCGTTTCTTATGTTGTTGTCCTGCATAAACAGGCGGATGCTGAGCTGTTGCGAGCGCAGAACGAAACATTGCGTATTGAGGTCGAACGTATGAAGGCCAAAAACATGGAGCAATTAGTTGCACGAGTTCCAATGATGAAAGGAGAAAGTCATGAGTGAAGGGCTGCTTTTAATTGTGCTCTGCTCTTTTCGACATAACGATAAGGATCTCGTGTCCGGAGATAGTTGTAGCGGCGGGCGTGTGTTGGCTTATCGATTGGTTGTTTAAATAAGAAAGCCCCGCTTGAGTAGCGAGCTCAACGGGGCACGATGCAAACAAGCTTTACGGAGGACTTGCATGGGTCCAATTATACCGAAGTTATTTCCAGAGGATCAAGAACCGATGAAGGAATGCGTTAAGAAATGCTCCCCTCAAGTTTGCGAAGAGGTGGCGAAGTCGATGAAGTTTATGCGTGTTTGCTTTGGCTTATCGGCGCTGGTTGTTGCTTTAGGCTTCGGCGTTGGTTATCTCATTACTTGCATTAAAGGTTAGGCATGAACGATTTAACGACAGGCAGCACAGGACTAAGCCCGTGCACGCCAGAGGAGCGCGCCCGCGTAGAGGCTTTTACAGAGGAGTTGCAAAAGCTACCACAGATCATGTTACCCATAGAGCACACCCTACATGCGGGGGTGTACGCCCGAACGACTTATGTACCCGCTGGAGTGATGGGGGCGGGGGCGGAGCTCGCTGTGGACACGATCTTAATTTGCGATGGGCACGCCCGCATTAGTTCAGGTAGCGAAGTGATTGAGGTTAAAGGGCACACCGTTCTTACAGGGTTAGCGGGACGCAAGTCCATTTGCTACACGTTGTCGGATTGTATTTTCACCACGATCATGGCGACCACGGCCAAGACGGTGGACGAAGCAGAGCGTGAATACACACGTGAATTTGAAAAACTTCAAACTAGGAGTAAAAACTATGTCAGCTTGGATTTCAGCGTCGGTAATCATTGCGGGCTTAGCGACAGCGGGTGCGTCGGTGTACTCGGCCAATAAGTCTGCGAAAGCACAAAAGCAGGCGTCCGATCGTCAGTTAGAGATGACACGAGAACAAGAAGCGCAGAAGCGCCAGCAGTTCAAACGTCAGAACCAGAGCGAAGCCAATATCGCAGGTTTACTTAATCAGAACACAGCGGGGAGTAGCTTAGCCTCCACGATGCTCACAGGAGCGGGGGGAATTGATCCTTCCCAAATGCAGTTGGGTGGTAAGAACAACCTTTTAGGAGGCTAACGTATGTCGATTCGTGAGGATTGTGGCAAGCGATGGGAGGCTCTAAAGAGCGAGCGCACCTCGTGGATACCGCATTGGAAAGAGATTAGTGAGGTGCTCTTACCCCGTTCTGGGCGTTTTCTCCCCACGGATCAGAATAACGGGGCTAAGCGGCACCGCGCGATTCTCGATAACTCAGGCACCCGTGCGCTACGCACGCTTACAGGTGGGATGATGGCGGGCATGAGTTCGCCCGCTCGCCAATGGTTTCGTTTAACGACGAGCGAACCTACGCTTGACGAGAATCCTGATGTAAAGAAATGGCTCGGTGACGTGACTACAATCATGCAACTTGTCTTTCAACGAAGCAATGTTTACCGCGCATTACAGACGAGCTATGAGGAATTGGGGGCCTTTGGGACTTCGGCGACCATTCTCCTTGATGACTTTGACAATGTCATCCACTGTATGCCTTTAACGATTGGCGAGTATGCGATCGCCACAGACGCACGCGGTACGGTTGACACGCTTTATCGAGAATTCCGAATGACGGTTTCCTCTCTTGTTCAAGAGTTCGGCTACGGGAACGTCTCGGAGCACGTAAAGAAGTTGTTCAACGACAAGGAGTACGACAAGTGGGTGACTGTGGTTAACGCCATTGAGCCACGCTACAAGCGAGAGGTGACGAAGAAGGACGCCAAGAATATGCCTTGGCGTTCGGTTTATTTCGAGGCTAGAGGCGGCGGTGAGAAGTTATTACGCGAGTCGGGCTTCAAGCGTTTCCCTGCACTGTGCGCCCGTTGGAATGTGACGGGTGGGGATATTTACGGAACCTCGCCAGGCATGGAAGCGCTAGGGGACCTTCGTCAGTTACAGCAACAGCAGTACTACAAGTCCAAGGCGATCGCGATGCAGGCAGATCCCCCGATGGTAGCGCCCACGGACATGCGGGACCAGGAGGCCTCTTTAATCCCAGGTGGGATTGTATACGCCGATAACGCAGGGAGCACAGGGCTTGTGCGAAGCGCCGTTGACGTGAAACTCGATATTACCGCCTTGCTTGCGGATATCCAAGACGTACGACAGCGTATCGATGCGGCGTTCTACAAGGATATCTTCCTCATGATTGGCCAGAGTCAGAACTCGCGAATGACGGCCACTGAGATTGCGGAGCGTCACGAGGAGAAGATGCTCATGCTCGGACCCGTGCTGGAGCGTCTTAACGCGGAATTAGGAGCCCCACTGGTCAAAGGGACGTTCGAGCGTATGAGTGAGGTTGGCTTGCTCCCGCCCTTGCCAAAGGTTTTAGACAAAGTGGATCTCAATGTGGAGTTCGTTTCGATCCTTGCGCAGGCTCAACGCGCCGTCGTGACCAACGGTATCGATCGTTTCACGCAGAACTTAGGGACGCTTGTCGCCATCAAACCTGATCTTGCCGATAAGTTCAATTCAGATTACTGGGCTGACTACTACGCCGATGCGCTTGGTATTGATCCTCAGCTAGTGCTCAACAACAAGGATGTTGCGGTTATTCGACAGCAACGAGCACAGGCCCAACAGGCTCAAGCCCAACAGATGCAGGAGCAAGCTCAAGCGGATGTGAATTTAACAAACGCTAAGGCGGAGCAAGCGAAGGCCAAGGCGGGGGGCGCCCCCAACCCCTTGGCACAAGCTCAGGCCTTAGATGGCGGTCTTGCTCCTAGCGACCCCTTAGGTATGAGTGGCTTTTAAGAAGGACTAACGATCCATGCTTGACAATATAGAAAAGAGCGATTACGCACGTGACGAGAAAGCGATAGAGCGGGGCGTACGCCGCCGTGAAAAGCAAGTGAGACTAAGAGAGGCTCTCGCCTGGTTGATGGACGATAAACGAGGGCGACTGCTTATGTACGAGCTTTTAGCCACCAGTGGGTTGTATCGCACTACGTTTATCGAAACGCCGCAGCGTGCCCAGTACATGGGGGAAGCGATGGCGTTCGAGGAGGGGCGTAAGCAACTTGGCTACAAGGCGTTATCGCTAGTGAGCACAGTTTGTCCTGATACCTACATCACGATGATTAAGGAGAACGCGAATGACTGAAGAAGCAACCGCACCGGAGGCACCAGAAACGGAAGCTACGGGCACGACCGAAGCACCAGCGGCTGCACAGGCGGAAGGGGGCGAGAGCGCTCCCGAAACTGTGGGGGAGATGCCCAAGGGTCTCTTAACGGGAGAAGTTGAAGAAGCCGCGCCTGAAGCGGCGAGTGAAGCCCCTGAGGATTACGAGCCGTTCGACTTGGGAGAAGGCTTCAATCTTGGCTCTAAAGAGCTTGAAGGTTTTAGCGCAACGGCTAAAGAGCTCGGTCTTTCTCAAGAGAAGGCTCAGAAGATGATGACGCAGTTTGCTTCGATGCAAAAGAGCCTTAACCAGGATTTAACGCGTCAGGCGGCGACCAAGTGGCAGGAGCA
>CAMYAA010000084.1 GCA_947253615.1 uncultured Sutterellaceae bacterium | reverse complement strand
ACCGTACCATCAGTTGGGAACTCCATTGGTGATGTAAGACCGAAATAGTAGATCAGAGAGGAATCTGGAATCTTACGATCAGGATCCCCTGGCGTTTCAATGCGCCCCACCTTGACTGCTTTAAGGTCTCTCATCCACTGAACATAGTCAGTTCCTGAACCAATCGAGGATATGTCATAAGGTTTTTCATCGTTGATCAACGCAAAATCTTTCTCCTTTTTCCAAAATTTCTCTTCTTTAGGAGATATTTCATGGGCCATCGTTGGTGATAAATTCACCAAGGCTCTCTCCACATCTCCATTGCTTTTTTGAAGTTCTGCTAAACGAGTGGCAACAGGAACCTCAACCGCATAACTCATGGTATGGGTGGAGCCTTCTGGATTAGCCTTTACAACGATGTAATTTTGTAAATCTTGACGTTGTGGACCTTCAACAATACGAGATTTGTCCACTTTTTCAACATTAAATGCACCGCCACCGGTTGCTAAGCAACCCGTCAAAACCAATGGCAGCGCTAAAGCGACGGCTATAGTCACTCTACTTTTCTTAAGCATAGTTAGTCACCTTTTACTCTTTGCACATACCTTCGGCAAAGCTTGAGTCAGTCAAAATCAAAAGAGGACGTAAACGTCCAGCTTGGTTACGAGAGACAGAAGTAAAGGCACCTAAAGTGAGGGCGGAGGGGGAGTGACTATACTGCGGTCTAAAGTTTTTCTTTGGATCGTTGAAAAAATGCCAAATGAGAAGTATTCGCATTTTTCCAATTCCGAACTTTACTGTTAACGTTTATATCAAGTCTGATCCTAATATTACAAATCATGTCAAAAATGACTTTTAGCAATATTTGGTAACTATTGGATTGATTATCATTTTCAATCAAAGGGGCATAAATACGGCGCTATTATTAAGACAATTTGAATTTTGCAACACCCCGAAAGCGCTCAAATATACACCTATAGTTAACCCTATAAATGCATAACCTAGCGATTCTGTCACCTGATCAAAAGGGAACTACCTTATTTTCTTGGCGAGTCCTAGTGCAACTTCATATTAAATGTAATTTCTTATGACACAGATACAAAAAAAATCGGCCAAAGGCGAACCCTTAGCCGGTAGAATTGCAGAATAACCTTATAACTTATAGTGTTATTTGCAACGTCGTAATTCCAATTTCAGTTCCAAATTACTCGTTACGCTGAAGTACCGCAGCAAAGAACCCATCGGTGTTATTGACGTGCGAAAGCATCTGGAAATACTCACCAAAACGCTCCCACTGCGTGGGCTCAAAGTGAATGTTTTGCTGTTCCAAAACTTCTTGCGCCGGTACCAAAGACCAATCCGGATGCGCCGCTAAAAACGCTTCCACCACGTCTTGGTTTTCACGCTTTAAAACCGAACACGTCGCGTAAACCACACGACCACCCTTCTTCACCAAACGAGACGCATGCTCTAATACACTCTTTTGAATGTCGTTCACACGCTGCAATTCGCTCGGGGATAAACGCCACTTCAAGTCGGGATTGCGACGGAACGTCCCCGTCCCCGTACAAGGCGCATCCACCAACACACGATCAAACTTGCCGTTCAAACGCTTGATGCGATTGTCTTGTTCATTGCGAATCGCCACCGGGTGCACATTCGTTAACCCAGCACGACGCATACGCGGCGTTAAACCCGCTAAACGCTTTTCGTTCACGTCAAAGGCATATAAGCGACCCGTGGAACGCATTAATGCGCCCATCGCTAAGGTCTTACCACCCGCCCCAGCACAGAAGTCGCAAATCATCTCACGACGACGCGGCGTTAATAAACGCGCAATGAGTTGAGAACCTTCGTCTTGAACGTCCACTAACCCGTCTTTATAAACAGGCCACTGCGTTAAACCGGGCTTGGTCGGTAAACGAATCCCGTCAGGACTGTAAGGCGTCGCTAAGGCTTCAACCCCAGCGGCTTGCAACCCTTCGAGCACTTCGTCACGATTGGCCTTTAATAAGTTCACACGTAAATCTAAGGGCGCACCTTCCATCATCGCGGGATACATCGCTTCCGCATCCGGATACTGCGCTTCAATTAAATCAAATAACCATTGCGGTAATTCCGCACGAACGTGCGCCGGGGCCGAATTAAACTTCGTCTCTAACGTCTTCATCACGTTCTTTAACGGACCCATTTCCGAACCGATCGTCTGTTCGGATAACGCCTCAATCCCATGCTGACGCGCTAACGTCACCAAGGCGGCTAAACGCGGCGCCTTATCGGGAGCAATCGGACGCATCGCCCAACGCATCGAGCTGTAGTGGCGAAGCGCATAGTAAATCCCTTCGGCAATTAAGCCACGATCACGCATCCCTAACTTCGGATTCGAACGGAAGAATAACTTCATCAACACGTCCGCTGGACCGTCTAATTTCAAAATCACCGTTAACGCACGCGTTAATTCGTCCACAATCAAGCTCGTAATACGAACCGGACCCGAACGCGTCGAGACCATACGCGCATTGGGTGTTAATTGCCCCTTGGGCACAGACTTGCCGCGCGTTTGCGCTTCTTCACGACGACGCTTGTCAGCCGCACGTTGACGTTCCGTACGACGAGGTTCTTCACGATCGACTGGACGAGATTTCTGCATCGCAAAGGCGCGACGCTTAGGAAAAGTGGTTTGAGCCATAAGAGTAGGCGTATCCCATAAATAAACGTTAATAGTGGTCAAAAGACAAACGATATCCCCTCGGGTCATTAACCCTTCAGACGACGCCGTTAAAAACGCCTCACGCGCTTTGCCCTACGCAAAGTCCGCTCATCGCTTCATCTTTGACCGTGACATCGGTCCGATATCAAGCGCTTTGCCCTCAATATCGTGCTCCTTACCGCTCGGCTTTCGCTCTCACAGAGCTAGATGGCCGATACCTTACCTCTATAGCGATTCTCGCCCACGGATAAGGCCCTCGGAGAGCGTGTCACACCCCATCAATAATTATAAAAAATTAAAACTTCAAAGCGCGCCCCTCCTCACGAGGATCACACTTGGCATGAGTAGAATTGGTAAGCGCCTCATGACACGCCTTCATTCGCATTCGTGCCCTTTCTTTCTCTCGCCCTTGAGCCTCACGTCTCATATCCATGAATAAAACTCAACGCCAAAAAAAGAAAAAAGCGTTTTAGATCGCGAAACCCCGGTCCCTTTCCCACCCCGTTGGTGAAAAAGCCCCTCTTGGCTTCGAGCATCCAAACGCCTCACGACGGCTTCGAGCGCTCCCCACTTTATTCACCCACGCTCCACCAAGGCTCGCCGCACGGAATAAAGCTCGGGTTAACCCGCTTCTTTTAAAGAAGCCTTATTGTATAGATTTCGCGGAATTCTTGCCCTCAGAATCGATTAAATTCTTTGGATTTTTCCCGCACTACCCCACCAAAGCCCTTCGAACGCCCTCAAGGGAATTGAGCAAAACTAAGACAATTCTTATACCGCAATGATTTTAGACCAAAGAGTGCGTGGAGAATGCGTGAGCGATGACGGTTTTCCCCTATAATGCGAAGTTGACCTTTTGTCCAAGTTCAATGGGTAAAAGGCTCAAACGTTATCCACTTTTGATAATTATTGATAAAAACGGAATTTTTCTCTCAAATGCGAGTTTTTCGAGGTTGTCCCCATCCCTTATTACGCGTACCCACTGCGCTCGCTATTGGTAACTTTGACGGCGTTCACTTGGGTCATCAAGCCCTGCTTGAACACGTCGTCCAAGCAGCGCAAGAGCGTGGACTTGTTCCCTCGGTTGTGACCTTCGAACCCCATCCTCGTGAAGTGCTCAAGCCCGATGCCTCTCACACTCGCCTATCTACCCTGTACGATAAAGTCATTCGTATTTTAGAAACAGGGATTCAACGTATTTATATCCTGCCTTTCCATCCTTCGCTCTACCACCTCAGCGCCCAAGAGTTCGTACGTGAAATCTTGGTCGAAAAACTCAATACCTGCTGGGTCACCGTGGGCGAGGATTTTCGCTTTGGCGACAAAGGGGAAGGCTCCATTGACGATTTAATGCGTTTAGGCAACGAATACCACTACGAGACCTATATCACGCCCACGTTCTTACACCAGGGCGAACGTATTAGCTCGACACGTATTCGTCATGCGCTTGATAACAACGATTTTTATGATGTGCAAATGATGTTAGGGCACCCCTATACGATGACCGGTCGTGTGATCCACGGTCGTAAACTCGGTCGTCAATTAGGGTTCCCGACGCTCAATATTGCACCGATTCCTTTGTGGTCACACGCTAAACCCGCTGTGAATGGCATTTTTGCCGTGCGTGTGAAGGGCTTAGGCCCTGCAACCCTCCCAGGGGTGGCCTCCATTGGGGTCAAACCTACGATTTCCAGTGATGAACGTTACCTCTTAGAGACCAATGTCTTTGATTGGAAGGGCGACGCTTATGGCAAGGTCGTCTCGATCGAGTTCGTTGAACGTCTTCGTAGTGAAAAGAAATTTAGTGGTCTTGAAGAACTCAAGGCTGCGATTAATAACGATGCACTCCAAGCTCGTCGAATTTTAGGAGCCTAGAGCGTGTCGAGCGTCGTGTCAGAGTTACCCCCACGCATTGCCCTCAGAACACCTCTGTGACTGAGGCGCGTGGTTGATAACTTTGATCTTTGTTTAATGATCCCTGCAGAGCCCGAGGGGGCCAGGAGTTTAAAATGCAAAATGATCAGAAACAAGGCAATAAAGAATATGCCTTGAACCTCCCTGATACCGCGTTTCCCATGCGCGGTAACCTTTCAAAACGTGAACCCGAATGGATTCGCGCCTGGGAAGAAAAGAAAATTTACCATCGAATCATCGATGCCCGCCGCGACGCCAAAAAGTTCATTTTGCATGATGGCCCTCCCTATGCTAACGGCATGATCCACGTCGGTCACGCGGTTAACAAGATCCTCAAAGACATCATTCTTAAAGAAAAAACCCTTGAAGGCTTCCAGGCACCGTACGTCCCGGGTTGGGACTGCCACGGCATGCCTATTGAAGTCGTCATCGAAAAGACCCACGGGAAAAACTTGCCCGTGGACAAAATGCAAAGCTTGGCCCGCCAATACGCGCTCGAACAGAGCAATCTTCAAATGGCGGACTTCAAGCGCTTGGGCGTTTTAGGTCATTGGGAAAATCCCTATCGCACCACGCAGTTCAAGAACGAAGCTCAAGAAATCCGCGCTTTACAAAGCATCATGGAAAAGGGCTACGTCTATCGCGGCTTAAAGCCCGTGAACTGGTGCTTTGATTGCCAATCCGCCTTGGCCGAAGCTGAAGTTGAATATAAGGACAAGAAGAGCTATGCCATCGACGTGGCGTTCGAACTCTTTGCGGACGATAAGGCTCGCGCCGAAGAACTCTTTGGTGTCGTCCTCAATAAGCCAACCTATACGGTAATTTGGACCACGACCCCGTGGACCATCCCCTCTAACCAGGCCTTAAACGTTCACCCCGAACTCGACTACGTCTTAGTCGACGCGGGCGAAAAGCTCTTCATCTTGGCCGAAGGCCTTTGGGAAGAAGCCTTTAAGCGCTATGGTTTAGAAGGTAAGGTGCTCGCCACGGTCAAGGGCGAAGTCTTAGAAAACCTTCGCTTCAAGCACCCGCTCTACGATATGGACGCGGGCTACCGTCGTTTGTCCCCCGTGTACTTAGCCACCTACGTGGAAGCTACGGCGGGTACTGGTATCGTTCACTCGGCCCCGGCTTACGGTTTGGACGACTTTATGA
>CAMYAA010000083.1 GCA_947253615.1 uncultured Sutterellaceae bacterium | reverse complement strand
ACAATGACGCGTTTATCGATGACTCGCCGTCAATGGCTTTTCGGAACGAGTGCCCTCATGGCGTTAACGCTCGTGGGCTGTGCACCAGTGATTCAACCCCAAGACCTGCGGGCTGGGAAATTCAGTATTACGAGCAAACACGTGACCTGGGAAAATGGACATCGCCACGTCGATGAACAATCGGGCTCGGGCACCTTCCGCTGGGAAAAATGGCCAGACAAAGACGTGCTCACGTTAAACGGGCCTTTGCATACCCGTCTCGCTGAGCTCACGATAACGCCCAAACACGTCGAACTACAAGCCCAAGGCAAACACTATCGCTCAGAGAGCTCAGCCTCCGAGCTCTTAGGCAAAGTCACCCAATTGCCCATCCCCATCGAAGCGCTCGAAGGGTGGTTATTTACCCCCATCAAGACCGACAACCCCGACTATAACGATATCCGTCTACGTTCCGATTGGACCCTCGATAAAGTGCTCCGTTATCCCAACGGAGATTTGAAACGACTCGATGCCCAATTGCGTCGACCCAATGGGCCTAATGCCTTTATTGATATCACCCTCCGAGTTTATTGCCAACCTCGCTCTGCCCTATGACTAAAAACGCCATCCTGAATTTAATGGCCCCCGCCAAACTCAATGTGTTTTTACACGTCCTTGGACAACGCGAGGACGGAAAACATCGTTTAGAGTCCGTTTTCGTCTTGATCGATCGCTCTGATACGGTCTCGCTCTTCTTAGACAACGAAAACACCATTACTCGAACGGGTGACATCATCGGCGAGCCCGAACAAGACCTCTGTGTGCGAGCCGCACGATTACTGCAGAAAACCTATAACGTAAATAAGGGATGCCGTATTCACGTTACTAAGCGCATTCCTGCAGGCGCAGGCATGGGCGGGGGAAGCTCGGATGCGGCCACCACGCTCATCGGTTTAACCCGATTATGGGACCTCAAGATTTCTCGTCAAGCGCTTATGCAACTAGGGTTACAACTCGGTGCTGACGTACCCTTTTTTATTCAAGGCGAGAACGCTTGGGTCGAGGGGATTGGCGAAATCATTACCCCCATTACGTTCCCAAACACTCACTTCGAAGTGATTTGGCCTGGTGTAAATGTCTCGACACAGAAAATTTTTTCTGCCAAAAACTTGACAAGAGACTCAAAATCTATAAAAATAGCGTTCTTCGCTCGAACGGATGAAATCGTAGCGGCGGCTTTAGAAGGCCACAACGATTTACAGCCTGTAGCTTGTGAGCTTGAGCCGCGCATCAACGAAGCGCTCCAAATGCTCGCTCCAAGCCAGTCCCCTCGTATGACGGGTTCTGGCAGTGCTGTGTTTAGCATCAGTTCGCAAGGTGAACAAACGCATTTCCAGTCGCTCCCAGAGGGATGGGTAGGCTTTAAAACAACAAGCCTGAAACAACACCCTTTAGCAGACTGGTTAGACGACTAAAAAATTTACGGTTAGGGGTGTCGCCAAGCTGGCCTAAGGCACTGGATTTTGATTCCAGCATTCGAAGGTTCGAATCCTTCCACCCCTGCCACTTTATAATTCTGATTGGGAGGTGGCTTTTAGTCCTCCCTTTTTTGTTTTTAGTAGTTCTCCTTTTGATCTAACGTCAAACTCAGAATTGCTGTGTTGTCAACCGCGCGAGTTAATCCTCCGCTTTATTAAAGAGCACAAGTCATGGATCCCATGGTACCGGACAGTATGATGATCTTCTCGGGCAATGCCAATCCTGCATTAGCCCAGGCTGTCACGAATTACCTCAGCATTCCTCTCGGTCAAGCCAATGTCACTCGCTTTAGCGATGGTGAAGTGTCTTGCCAAATTATCGATAATGTTCGTGGTAAGGATGTTTTTATTTTACAAAGCACCTGCGCCCCGACCAACGATAATTTAATGGAATTGATGATTATGGTCGACGCCTTAAAGCGCGCGTCGGCTCGTCGTATTACGGCCGCTATTCCTTATTTCGGTTATGCTCGTCAAGACCGTCGTCCTCGCTCCACGCGTGTGGCGATTTCCGCTAAGGTCGTTGCAAACATGTTGCAATCGGCTGGTGTGGACCGCGTTTTAACGATGGATTTGCACGCTGACCAGATTCAGGGCTTCTTTGATATCCCGGTCGACAATATTTATGCGACCCCTGTTTTAATGAACGACTTAGTGGGTCGTCATTATGACAATTTAATGGTCGTTTCCCCCGACGTGGGTGGTGTGGTTCGCGCTCGTGCGATGGCCAAGTTACTTGAAGTTGACTTAGCCATTATCGACAAGCGTCGTCCTCGCGCTAACGTGGCTGAAATCATGAACATCATCGGTGAAGTTAAAGATCGCACGTGCGTGATCACCGATGACATCGTTGACACCGCTGGTACACTTTGTAACGCTGCGGGTGCCTTAAAAGAACGTGGTGCTAAGCGCGTTGTCGCTTATATTACTCACCCGGTACTTTCTGGCGCAGCCATCGAACGTATTACGAATTCCGCTTTAGACGAACTCGTTGTAACGGATACGATTCCGTTAAACGAAGCCGCTAAGGCTTGTCCAAAGATCCGCCAAGTTACAACGGCGAGCATCATTGGCGAAACCTTATCTCGTATTGCACGAGAAGATTCAGTAAGCAGCTTGTTTGCTGAATAAATTAAGCCCTTGCAATTGGTCGCGATTGCAAGGACATTTTTAATTCCTTTTGGAGAAAACACATGAAAGTCATCGCTACCACTCGTCAGACGCAAGGTACTGGTGCGAGCCGCCGCCTTCGTCGCACGAACAAGCTCCCTGGTATCATTTACGGCGGCGAACAAGCCGCAACCATGATCGAATTGGAACACAATCCTATTTTCTACGCTTTGCAGAAAGAAAAGTTCCACGCTTCGATCTTAGATATGGAACTTGACGGTAAGGAAGAGCTCGTCGTTCTTCGTGCCTTCCAGATGCATCCCTACAAGCCGCAAGTTATGCACATCGACTTCCTTCGCGTGAACCCGAATGAACCCATCACGATGCGCGTTCCGTTGCACTTCCACGGTGAAGAAGAAAGCCCCGCTGTCAAGGTTGACAAGGCTCTCATCTCCCGTGCTACCACGTTCGTTGAATTAACCTGCTTGCCGAAGCTCCTCCCTGAATTCATCTCGGTCGACTTGTCTGGCATGACGGTTGGTAAGACGCTCATGGCTTCCGACCTCGTCTACCCTGAAGGTGTGACGTTCGCGGCTGCCGCTTCTGGCGAAGACCCTGTGATCGCTTCCGTGATCGCTAAGGCCGCTGAAGAAGTCGTGGCTACTGAAGAAGCTGCTGCTGAACCGGCTGCTGACGCTAGCTAATCGCTAGGCGTTACTCAAAAGAACTCGGAACCCGCAGGGAGTCTCCTTGCGGGTTCGTTTTTTACACATGCTGTTTACCCCTCCGGAAGTTTGACTGTTGGGTTTTGGGGGTGAGTGGCATTTTTTAATAAGAAAATATTACTATATGGCTACTTTCTCAGAACTCGGTCTTTCCGAAGCTATTGTTAACTCCTTGACAGAATTAGGCTTTGAAGAGCCTACTCCCATTCAAATGGAGGCGATTCCTGCCCTTTTGAATGGCTCTGACGTCTTGGGCCGTGCCGCTACGGGTACGGGTAAAACAGCCGCTTTTGGGTTACCGTTGTTGGAACGCTATTGCTTGGGTAAGCCCGCTAGCGATCCTTGCGTGTTGGTTTTAACCCCGACGCGTGAATTGTGTTTACAGGTTTCCGAATCTTTCCATAGCTTTGTTCGCAAGGCTGACATTCAAGTCACCCCGATCTTCGGTGGTCAAGACTATGCTCGTCAAATCCGCTCGTTAAAGCGTGGTACGCACGTGGTCGTCGCCACGCCGGGCCGTGCTTTAGACCATATCCGTAAGGGTACGCTCGATCTTTCCAAGATCCAGGCTGTCGTTCTTGACGAAGCTGACGAAATGCTCGACATGGGCTTTGCTGATGAATTGGATGCGATTTTCGAAATGCTCCCAGAAGGCATTCAAACCGCATTATTCTCCGCAACCTTACCTCCCCGAATCGCCAACATTGCTGAAAAGCATTTGAAAGAACCCGTGCGTATTACCATCAAGCGTGAAGAAACCGCTGAAGGTGAAGCGCCCCGTGTGCCTCAAATCGCTTTCGTGGTGGCTCATAACTATCGCACCACGGCCCTCGGTCGTATCATCGACTTAGAAAGCCCTGAACTCGCCATCATCTTTACCCGTACGCGTATGGAAGTGGACGAGTTAACCGAAGCCCTTCGTGCTCGTGGCTACTCCGTGGAAGCGCTTCACGGTGGTCTCGATCAGGCGACGCGTAACCGCGTCATGAAGCGTGCTCGTGGTGGTCAGGTCGACATCATTGTCGCTACTGACGTCGCTGCTCGTGGTATCGACTTAGAAAACTTAACTCACGTGATTAACTTTGGCGTTCCTGCCTCCTACGAAACGTATGTTCACCGTATTGGTCGTACGGGTCGTGCGGGTCGTACTGGTACTGCCATTACGTTATTGGAACCGCGTGAACATCGTCACCTTCGCGCCTTAGAAGGCATCACGAAGGCTCGTATCGAAGTGCGTGCTGTGCCTTCCACGACCGATATCAAGACCCACCGTCTTGAACAAATTCGTGAAAGCTTGTCCACCACCCTCGAAAACGAAGAATTAGAACGTTATCGTCGTATCGTGGAAAACCTCTGCGAAGAATTCGATCCGTTTGATGTCGCTGCTGCCGCCTTGAAGTTGGCCCAGGACTCGGAAGAAACGGATGATGACGATACCGAAATCCCGGCTTACAACCCCTACGAACGTCCTCGTCGTGAACGCGGCGAACGTGGTGAACGTCGTGAGCGCGGTGAACGCGGTGAACGTCCCCGTCGCGGTGATCGCAAGCCCGAAGAAGGCAAGACCCGCTTGTTCATCGGTGCTGGCCGTAACGCCGGTGTACGTCCCTCGGACATCGTTGGCGCCATTGCTAATGAAGCGAACATCTCCTCTCGTGCCATCGGCGCGATCGATATTGGTGAACGTTTCACCTTAGTGGATGTGGACTCCAACGTCGCCTCCAAAGTGATCGACGCGATGCAAGGGTTACGTATCAAGGGGCGTGACGCCTTAGTGAAATTAGACCGTCCGGCCCCGGCTGGCGATCGTTTCTCGGATCGTGGATTCACGGGACGTCGCGAATTTAGTCGCGATCGTGATAACAACTTCGATCGTCGTCGCGGTCCTCGTCGTTAAAAATTGCTAAATTAGGGCTCATTAATCTGAGCCCTAATTTTTATCTTCACATTGAAACCTATGAGCACCATTCGTTTAATCGTAGGCTTGGGCAATGTAGGCCCAAGTTACGAATCTACTCGTCATAATGTCGGATTCTGGTTCGTCGATGCATTAGCCCAACAATACAACGGCCGTTTTCGCGAAGAACGCAAATTTAATGGTGAAATTTGTCGTGTCACCATCGCGGATCAAGATGTCTGGTTACTCAAACCCTCGACGTTCATGAACCTCTCGGGGAACGCCGTCGTTGCCTTAGCGCTCTACTACAAAATACTGCCTGACGAAATTCTCGTCGTTCACGATGAACTCGACCTCTTCCCAGGCACCATGAAATTCAAACGCGGTGGCGGTAATGCTGGCCATAATGGGCTCAAAGATATTTCCGCTAAATTATCCACCCCCGACTTCTGGCGATTGCGCATTGGTATTGGCCATCCGCGCAAATTCGGCTGGGAACAAGGCGTGGCCGACTTCGTCC
>CAMYAA010000082.1 GCA_947253615.1 uncultured Sutterellaceae bacterium | reverse complement strand
ATAATATGTAGATGGCTATATTTTTTAGATAGAAGCCCTGGTAATTAGTCTTTCATGGAGAAAGGATGAGATGTTGATTCTTAATAACAAAAGAAGATTTCTCAATTAAGAATCTGGAGGTGTAGAAATTTCTATATAAAAAGCCGCTGGATATTTTTTTCTTAGGATCGATCCGTTAGAACTAGGTCTTTTGGATAGGTGTTTTGACATTTCTCAAGTGTCTTAGGACATGCCGTTTCCCATAATGAAGGTAAAGCATTTTCACCAGTTAGTTTGAGGAGCAAGCTAACTTGGAATATCGACCAACCTTGAAAATGCAATGACCAAGGAGAAGCGTACATGACTATTTCTCGTCGTACCGTTTTAAAGACCTCCCTTTTAGGGGGCGCTGTTGCTATGGCTGCCGGTTCCGCGATGGCCAAAACCGAACAAAAATGGGATGAAACCTATGACGTCGTCGTCATTGGTTCGGGTTTCGCGGGCTTAGCGGCGGCTATTGAAGCCAAGAAGGCGGGCGCAAGCGTGGTTGTGCTCGAAAAGATGCCAACCCCGGGCGGCAACTCCATCATTAATGGCGGGATCATGACCGCTACGGGTTGCCCACAACAGGTTAATCGCGGTATTAAGGACTCCCCCGAACTCCTCGAAAAGGATATTTTGGTTGCCGGTCTCTATATGAATGACCGCGATAAGGTTAAGGTTTTGGCGCAGAGTGCCTATCCTAACTACCTTTGGACCGTGAACGAATTGGGCGTGGAATTCTTGCCTGACGCAATTGGGCAGGAAGGCGGTCACTCCGTACCGCGTTATGTCACCACGAAGAATGGTTCCGGTTCGGGGATCGTCAATAAAGAATTGGAAATGTGCAAGAAGTTGGGCATTCCTATTCGTTTGAAGACCTTCGTTGAAAAGATTATTCGTAATGCCGATGGGCGCGTAGATGGCGTTGAAGTTCGTCAGGGTTACAAGTTCCCGAAGGCGGGCTCTGGCAAGGTGAAGACGATTCGCGCATTGAAGGGCGTTGTGTTGGCCTACGGTGGTTTCGCCGCTGACGTGAACTATCGTACCCTCCAGGATCCGAAGCTCTCGGGTCAGCTCGATACGACCAACCAACCGGGTGCGACGTCCGAACTCTGGCGTGAAACGGCGGCCTTGGGTGCGATGCAAGTTCAAAACGACTGGATTCAGTCGGGCCCGTGGGGTAACCCGCGTGAAAAGGGCTTGGGGATTGGCTGGATGTTTAACCAGACCGCCGCTGCTGAATACGGGATTTGGGTCAACTCCAAGGGCAAACGCTTCGTGAACGAATTGGCCAACCGTAAGATTCGTGCCGATGCCATCATGGTTGAACTCGCTAACGGCTTGAAGTGCTACGCCATTGGGGATGCGAACTCCGTCGCGCCAATGCAAAAACAACGTCCTGGGTTCTTGGAAAAGATGCTCGAACGTAAGTTGATTGAAAAGTACAACACCATCGAAGAAATGGCTAAGGCCACGGGTATTCCGTATGACGTGTTGAAGGAAACGATCGACAAATTTAACGAGTCCGTGAAGACTAAGAAAGATCCCGAATGGCACCGTTATATCAATAACGTTCAAGTGCCGATGACGACGGGTCCTTGGTACATTGGCGAACTCATTCCGAAGGTTCACCATTGCATGGGCGGGTTGGTCTCCGATATGGACGGTCGAGTTCTCGACGTTCGTACCGATAAGCCGATCCCAGGGCTCTATGCAGCCGGTGAAGCAACGGGCCGCATCCACGGTGCGGTGCGCTTAGGTTCTGTGGCTATTCTTGAATGCTTGGTCTTCGGCCGTCGTGCTGGTAAGGCTGCAGCTTCGGGAAAGTAAGCCATTAGAAATAAGGGGGCTCAATGCGGAAGAGCCTCCTTGATCTCCGGTAAAAGGAAAGCCATCGAGAGTAATACTTGATGGCTTTTCTTCGTTAATGCTTTAGGCGCCGTAATTGCGCTTATAGGAATTAGGGCTCTCGAGCGTGATGTGCACTAACTTCACAAAGAGGTTATAAGCAAGCTCGAATTCTTTGAGCGCTTTGGCCGATTGAGTCGGGGTGAGGACCTTGGCATTCTCACCGACAAAGCCGATGTAGAGCGCATTCACAAAGTTGGATAAAGACGTGTTGCGTTCCATGGCTAAACGTAAGAACTGGCGACGCACGTCGTTATAGTGCTTTAACTCATCAGCGTTTAAGTGCGAGAGCACCCCTTTGGCAATGGAGTCATCCGTGAATTGCTGAAGGGTGAAGCTCGTCTTTCGAATCATTTTTTCGTCATAGTCGGTGTCAAGAATCGTATTGACCGCCGCATTGATCGCCATGCCTTGTAAGCACGCTGCCCAAAGGGCTTTGAAATGACGCTTCTTTTCACTGCCGAAAAAGGGAAGCGGATTGAGCCAAATGCCTAAACTGCTCGGCACTTGACGATTGAATAAGCTCAAGACCTGTTCACGAATGGCGCTCCCTAAGGTCTCGCCTAAGTTTTCGGAAAAAATCTTGTCAATGCGTAATTGAGCCACGATGGTGTCCTCGGAGGGATGGGTTGGTCAAAGGGTTGCACTAAAGTCTACCGAGCTTCACTCGGTTTGTGTATGGGGAACGAGACTTCTTTGCGAGAGTCGATAAGCCGGATTCCTCCTACTCGAAAAGAAGCAAGGGAGAGTTTCACGCGTCGGTTCACGCTCAAAAAAAGAAAATTCTTACAGCTCCGTGCGAGCTTTCGCCTGTAATCCTCATAAGTCAAGAAAGTCTCGTGCTAAAATTAAATGTTAACTCTGAGTGAGGGAAATCACTCTGAAATCCCCACTTACCTTTTCCTCGGGTTGAAACTCCTCGTGGAGCCAACCTTTCTTTGATTATTTTTCGTGAGAGTCCAAATGGCTATCGAACGTACCCTTTCTATCATCAAGCCTGATGCCGTCGCCAAGAACGTGATCGGTGAAATCTATTCCCGTTTCGAAAAGAACGGTCTCAAGATCGTTGCTGCTCAGATGCGTTTCCTTTCCAAGGCTGAAGCTGAAGGCTTCTACGCCGTTCACAAGGATCGTCCTTTCTTCGGTGACCTCGTCAAGTTCATGACCTCGGGTTCTGTCATGATTCAAGTTCTCGAAGGCGAAGGCGCCATCCTCAAGAACCGCGAACTCATGGGCGCTACCGATCCTAAGAAGGCTGCTCCTGGCACGATCCGCGCTGACTTCGCTGAAAGCATCGACGCTAACGCTGTTCACGGCTCTGACGCTCCTGAAACGGCTGCTGTTGAAATCGCTTACTTCTTCCCCGCTTTATCGGTTTATCACCGCTAATCGGAAAGACGGAGACTAAAGCGTGTCTGAGAACGTCAAAACGACCGAAAACGTGACCGAACCTGTGACCAAGGTGAATTTGCTCGACTTCGATCCGGAAGGATTAAAGGCGTGGTGCGCTGAAATTGGCGAAAAGCCGTTCCGCGCAACGCAGCTCTGCCGCTGGCTTCATCGCCACGTGGAAGGAGACTTCGACAAAATGACCAACCTCGCTAAAGCTTTCCGCGAGAAACTCTCGCAGATGGCGGAGGTTCGTGCGCCCGTGCCATTGGTGGAGAAAAAATCCGCAGATGGGACGCGTAAATGGCTTTTTGACGTTCAAAATGGAAATGCAGTGGAGGCCGTGTTTATCCCTGAGGATGACCGCGGAACGCTCTGCATTTCCACACAAGCCGGCTGTGCTATGGGGTGCTTATTCTGCTCCACGGGCAAGCAGGGCTTTAACCGAAACTTGACCACGGGTGAAATCGTGGGCCAGCTTTGGTACGCCGAACACGAACTTCGTCAGGATATGGGCATTACCGACCCGAATGATCGCGTCATCTCGAACGTGGTCTTGATGGGGATGGGTGAGCCTTTACAAAACCTCGATAACGTGATTCGTGCGTTAAAACTCTTTTTAGACGATAACGGCTATGGGTTATCGCGCCGTCGTGTGACGGTGTCCACCTCGGGCTTGACTCGACAAATGGACAAACTCGCGGAAGAAACGCCTGTGGCGTTGGCCGTGAGCTTACATGCGGGGACGGATGATATGCGCGATAAGCTCATGCCCGTCAATCGCAAACATGATTTGAAAGATTTAATGGCGGCTTGCCGTCGCTATTTGCGGGTGGCCCCCCGTGACTTCATTACGTTCGAATACGTAATGCTCGGTGGGATTAACGATGGTTTGGATCAAGCGGACGAATTGGCCGCCCTGGTCAAACGCGAAAATGTCCCCTGCAAATTTAACTTGATTCCGTTTAATCCGTTTAATGAGTCGGATTTACGTAAGCCTGAACGCGAACGCGTGGTGGCTTTCTGCCGTCGACTCAATGAACACGGGATCGTCACGACGATTCGTAAGACGCGTGGGGATGATATTGACGCGGCCTGTGGCCAATTGGCGGGCGAAGTCAAGGATCGTACTCGACGTGCAGAACGTCTTGAAAAACAAAAACAAGAAGCGGCTCACTTATTAGAAAAGGGCTTACGTCCTGTCAAAATGGTTCGCCGCTAACTAAGTTGTGTGAAAGGCCTTCGACGTTTCAGCGACCCACATGAGATTGAAGCGTCGGACCCTTTGAACAAAGAACAAAACACCGTTTTGGAGAGAAACCATGGACGAACAGGTGATTTCGAATACTGTTGAGACGGAAGAAGCGCCCAAAGGCACCGGCTTTGGCGCGGTCATTCAACAAGCTCGTGAATCGAAAGGGATCTCTTTGGGCGATATGGCGACCCGCTCGCGCTTATCGTTAGCGCAATTGCGTGCGATTGAAAGTGAAAACGTCTCGCAGCTGCCTGAGCCCGTATATGTCCGCGCTTTCTTGCGCGGAATCGCTAACGTGTTGGATCTCGAACCCGAACCTTTGGTCGAAGACTATATGAAACGCTTCGTCTCTGACGAGGTCGTAAAAGTCAGTAATCCCGTCCCTGAGTGCGACGGTAATTGCGAATTGGTCATCAACAATCGCCAAGGTCATCGAGGCTTAAAAGCCCTCTGGATTCTTATTCTGATCATCGTCGCCGCGGTGGGCGGTTGGTACGTCTATACCGATTTCTTTAGCGTGAACAATAAGAGCGAAGCCTCACTCGTGCGCGTTCATAACGAAACGGGTGAAGTCTCGATTGAAAAGGCGCCGGCCGCCAATGATGCGAAGTCCGCTGACGCAACTACGCCAGCGACGAATGCACCCGCCTCGAGCGCCGAGGCCACGACGGGCGCAAATGGCGAGGCTGCGCAAAGTGCGAACGGCTCGAACCCGTCGAGCGAAAACGCTAACGGGGCCGCTGCCTCGGACGCGAACACGAGCGCGATGGATAAGTTACCCGAAGATCCTTTGAGTCAAGCACCCACGGAACAACAGTTGGCCGTGGCTAATGAAGCGCCTCAACCCGCAAGTGAAATTGAACACACGCCCGCGCACAAGAGTGCTTTGGCCGAGGATACGAAGAAAGTTCGTTTGAATTTCGCCTTGAGTAAAGATTGCTGGGCCCAAGTGACGGCCCCCGATGGCAAAGTTGTCTATAGCGGCATTATGAAAGAAGGTTCGAGCAAGGTCTTTGATGCCCCCAAGGGCTCGAAGGTGACGCTCGGTAAGGCGGACGTCGTTCGCTTAACCGTCAATGGCCAGCCCTTCAACGTGTTGAAGAGCGCGCAGGGCAATGTCGCACGCTTTGTCGTTAAGTAGAAAAACACTATCCGTAGGACACTGTTTCTGTCTCTTATACACATCTCCGAGCCCACGAGACCGTACTAGATCT
>CAMYAA010000081.1 GCA_947253615.1 uncultured Sutterellaceae bacterium | reverse complement strand
AGATCTAGTACGGTCTCGTGGGCTCGGAGATGTGTATAAGAGACAGCCCACACAACGATCCGGATCGGTCTTGACCTGACCCGTTTCTTCATCGTAGTAGTTCGCCCCAAACGGACAACTGTGAACGCACGGTGCATTATCACATTGCTGACATTGAACCAAAATCTGAACAGGACGCTTGGCTTGGTCTAACGTAACCTTACGAATATTGGACGGAATCCAATTCCAAGCCTTATTTTCTTCATCCATCATGTCGGTGTAGTTGGTTTGACAACACGCGACAATACAGGCTGAACACCCGACGCATTGCGTCGCGTCAAACAGGTGTACAAGTTTCTTTTTCTGTGTCATGACGAAATCCTCTATTAGACGCGCTTAATGCGAACCGAACAATTGTTGGAAACAACCCCAACCACCGGTTCACGATAACCCGTGCAGAACCAGTGCGAGTTAATCCCTTGGCGAACCCATTCATAGCCAGGTGCCTTGAATTGTCCCTTGGTGCGAACGCCACCCTGGAAGCCCATCGTAAAGAGAGCGCCAGGAATCACACGATTCGTCACCTTCACATGCGTCGTCCCCTTAATCGGACGATCAAGCCCTTCAATCTCAATCTTGTCACCGTCCTGAATGCCTAAACGCTGCGCATCAACCGGGTTGATCCACACACGACGGTCACCCACGAATTCCTGCGGCTTGGCAAAGAGGTTCGTCCCCGAGGAGGCCGAACTGTCCTTACCCGAAACCAACACAAATTCATTGGAGTTGGGCTTGGGCGCCGTATACGCCGGCGGAACCATATAGCCCGGTAACGGAGAGAGCTTGCCCAAATACTTTTGAGCAACTAAGAAGGAGAGGATTTCTACCTTACCTGTCGGTGTTCCCATCGGTTTCTTGTACGGGAACACTTCATACTTCTTAACCTTGACCTGGGCCCAACCACGTTCAGCCACACTCTTGGCTACGCGATCACCATCCCCAGGTTTGGCTTCGTTGAGCTTAGCAATGTACTTGTCCCAGGCTTTGCCCACCATGGCACCGTACCACTGATTAAACTCTTCAAGCGTCTTAATTTCCTTGGTATACCCTAAACGTTCAGCAGCACGTTCCGG
This sequence comes from uncultured Sutterellaceae bacterium, assembly GCA_947253615.1. Lineage (GTDB taxonomy): Bacteria > Pseudomonadota > Gammaproteobacteria > Burkholderiales > Burkholderiaceae_F > Sutterella. Next base: position 4,677 of record CAMYAA010000081.1, on the reverse strand, counting down.
ATAGGCACGACGTAAAATTTCGCAGAACTGCCAAATTTCATGACGCGCTTCAATGTGCTTGGGCGGTAAAAGCCCCGCATCAATCTTGTGAATGTCACCGTTGATGCTCCACTTCACATTGCCGTAATCATGCCATTCCATGAAGTACGTGCTCGGTAAAACATAATCCGCATAGTCAATGACTTCATGAGGAAGAATGTCTTGAACCACTAAAAGATCTAACGCGTCAAAGGCCTTGGCTAAACGTTCCGAATTCGCGTCACGATGGAACATCGTCGAACCCGTCACAAACGCCCCACGAATCGGATACGGTTTACCCGTTTCAATCGCGTCAAAAATCGCCGAGAACGTCCCGGAACTTTCCGGATAAATCACCTTGTCAAGCGGCTTCATTTCCGCATTGGGCACGGTCCACTTCTGACCCTGCGGGCCCGAACCCTTGCCACCGCCAAAGCTCGCGCCTGGACCCTTAAAGCCAGCGCCAGCGGTCACGCAAAGACCACCCTTCTTGTCAATGTTGCCGTTTAAAACGTTCAACATGCACAAGCCCTGGAAGGCCAACGAGTCGTTACCATTGCGAGAACCATACCAACCGTCGTCAGCAACGCCCTTCATCGTGAAGAAGTCACGCGCTAACTGCTCAATCTTCTTCACAGGAATGCCCGTGATCTTCGAGCTCGCTTCAGGGGTCGATCCCTTCACATGATCCTTTAACACTTCAAAGGCCGTCATCACCGTTAAGGTGTTGCCATCAAGCCCTTCAATCGTGCCGCGGAATTCAATATCAGGCGTCCCTTCTTCGATAAAGCCAACGGCTTCACCCTTTTCATTGGTCTTCACACCACGCCAAACTAAGGCCTTCGAACCCGCATCAATCGCTGCAAAAAGCGCCTTGCTGCCACCCGCCTTCACGCGATCTTGCGTCACCGGCTTCATGTCTTCGGTCACTAAGTAACCCGCATTGGTTTGGTTGGCTAAGAAGTCACGATCCACTAAATTGTTTTGAATCGCATAATTCATCATCGCCGTATGGAGCGCACCGTCCGTCCCCGGATTGATCGGCACCCATTCAGCACCCGAGAAAGCCCCTTCAGGCATACGCGGATCCACAAAGACCACATGCGTGCCATTTTCACGGGCATGCGCAACAACGCTCGCAATGCCAATCGCACAGTTCAACGTACGACCATTGAGTAAGAGATAACGCACATTGCCATAGTCCGGGTCCATCTTGCCCGCACCGTCAAAGCCCTTACCAAAGACCGTACGACGACCCATGATCGAGGCCGAGTTACACGTCGAGGAGTGATTGATCACGTTAACCGTGCCTAACCCGGCCCCAAACCACTTCTGGAAGCCCGTAAAGTCATGCGACGTTAACGCAATGGCACGTTCGCCGTCTTTTTCAACAATCGCTTTCACACGATCAGCAATTTCCGTTAAGGCTTGATCCCAAGTAATTTCTTGGAACTTGCCTTCACCACGCTTGCCAATACGCTTCATCGGCTTGGCTAAACGCAACGGATGGTCCCAAATCCACATGGCGCTCGCACCACGGGCACAATAGCCACGCTGGGGATGCGACGGATTGGGAAGAATACGAACGGTTTCTTTGGAAATCGGTGCGCCTTTCTTGTGCATGGCTAATAAACCACAGCCACCACCACACATGTTGCAACCGACAGGATGGGGTTCCCACCCTTCATTCTTTAACTTTTCGACTTGCGCTTCGAGCCCTGTCCATGGCATGGCTCCTAAAGCACCTGCAGCGCCAACCGTACCTAATACTTGGCGGCGCGACATCGTCGGGCCGAAGCTCTTGAGCTTGTCCAAGTCTTGCATATTTATCTCCTTGGGATATGTCCGTAACGGCTAAGGGGTAGTGCCGTTGGGGAACGAACACCTTCAGAATAATTCAAAGTTTACGTCTTTTGACCTAAGGTAAACCCCAAAATTACTAGACTAAAGGAGTAGTCCAAAGGAGAGGAGAAGAAAAGAGCCTTTGTTTTTAGAGAAAACTATGGATGCACAAAATTCGGTATAAAAACACTATGGGTTAAAATCGGCGAAAGAGTTGATTTTTCAGGGGTTTAGCGTTTTTTAGCGGTCTTTTCCCCACCCTAAAAATCATAGTGCAGACAATGCTTATAAAAGGGGGATTAAACACCTTATTCGTTTTGTTTAACGAAACTGAACAGATAAAATGCCCACAAATCCTAAAGAAATCGGCACGTTAAGGATAAAAAGTGCCTCGACTTTCGTGGAAAAGTTCAATCTTAGTTAACCAGGCAGAAGATTATTAAAACCGCCCCTGAGAAATCCTGACGGCGCAACAGTGTCGAGGAGCTTAGGGTTTTAACGATGTAAAGGCGCGGTGGCAAAACCACCACAAAGCGACCCTCAGAAAGCGAACGCAGTGACGCTCGAGAAACCTACGACTAGGGTAAGCGCCATCGCTATTTCATTTTTAAGGTTTGGGGATTGCAGACTTTTGCAAAAGTGAGCACGAGGCGGTCACGCGCGGGTGGCGCGAGCCCGAACCATGGGCAAAAAAAAATCCCACAACCTTCAATTCGAGGCGTGGGACTCTTTGGGAATGGTGCCGGAGAAGAGATTTGAACTCCCGACCTTCTCATTACGAATGAGCTGCTCTACCAGCTGAGCTACACCGGCATTCCACATCGTGGTGACTAACGTCATCACTTGAGAAGTGGAATTATGGGCAACCTAGGAACAAAAAGCAAGTCGTTGTTACATTTATTTACATTTGACTGAGCTTTGGCACGGAAAACACCGCCATAGTTACGTCGGATAAAGTCGCTAACCCCTTGAATTCGCTAGAATGAGGGACACTGATTCCTATTTTTGAGGAACGTTGCGCCTCAAAACGCACTTCCTGATTTTTTGTTTTCCGTTTATGACGACAAACACTGTGACGTTTAACTTGCCCACGCCCGACGCGACCGACGCGCTCGGCCATGCATTGGCCCAAGCGCTCCAGAGCCCGACATTGGGGAAAGCTGCTCTCGAGAGCGGCTTAGCCATTCGCCTCGAAGGGGACTTAGGGGCGGGCAAAACCACCTTTAGCCGTGCCCTCTTACGAGGGCTCGGATTCACGGGGCCCGTTAAAAGTCCAACCTTTTCACTCTTAGAGACCTATGACGTGTCGCTTAAGGCGGGGGCCTTACGCGTCAATCACTTTGACTTCTATCGCTTTGAAGAGCCCCAAGAATTTGAAGACGCCGGCTTTTATGAGTGCTTTGCCCCGGGCGCCCTTTCCTTAACGGAATGGAGCGAAAAAGCCGAGCCCTACCTCCCAAAAAGCGACGTAACGTGCCACTTTGCTTATCAAGACCTTGGCCGCACCGTCACGCTTGAAGGACACACGTCGCTCGGAGAATCCCTCGTTCAAGCCTTACAGACGTTCACACCGTGACTTCTTGAGTGAGCTTCGTTACACTCTTGAGCTTACCGCTAGACTGACCATTTCCTGCACCTATGCCTCGATTAACCCGTCGTGATTTCCTCGCCCAGACCGGCAGCGTCCTCCTTCTCTCCTTAGCGCCATGGCAAATTGCCTATGGGGCCAAGATGGTGGACGTACGTATGTGGCCGGCCCAAGAGTACACACGTGTGACGCTCGAACATGATGCGCCCCTTGAATTCAAACACTTCATGGTGCGCACGGCGCATCCGTTGCGACTCGTCGTCGATATTAAGGGGCTTCAACTCACGCGACAGTTAAAGAAAATGATCGAGGCCGTCAAACCTGACGATCCTTACATTGCCGCGGTGCGCATTGGTCAATTTCAGCCCAACATCGTACGCTTGGTGATGGACTTAAAAACGGATGTTAAGCCCGAAGTGTTCTCCCTTCGTCCCTACGGTCAATACAAATACCGCTTGGTGTTTGATATCTATCCCGCGCACCCCAAGGACGAAATCAGTCGCATCATTCAAGGACAGCGCTTAAATCCGTCGGACGCGCCCCTCGCCACGAACACCAACGAGGACGTGTTAGGTTCGTTCTTAAACGCACTGCCCAACGTGAGTGAGACAACGGCTTCGAGTCATTCGTTACAAAACCATAGTGCGCCCGCCTCGGAGAGCACACCGCCCTCTCTCGTTCCCGCGCCCACGATCGCGCTGACCCAGCCCAAAGCGCCCACTAAGCCCAAGAGCAACAAGCCCAAACCGAGTGCTCCCTCGAGCTCCAATAAACCCGCAGAGCCCCTCATCATTGTGGTGGACCCAGGCCACGGCGGCGAAGACTCTGGGGCCATTGGGAAAAATCGCACGATGGAAAAAACTGTCGTGCTTCAAATCGCGCGACGTCTTGTTAAGCTTATTAATGACGAGCCTGGGATGAAGGCCATCATGACCCGCAACTCCGATCACTTCGTGAGTTTGGGCGGGCGTGTTCGTATTGCCCGTGAGGCACGTGCCCATCTGCTCATTAGTATCCACGCCGACGCTTGGATTAAACCGAGCGCTCGTGGCTCTAGCGTCTTTGCGCTCTCCAAACGTGGCGCGAGTTCGGCTGCCGCTCGATGGTTAGCGCGCAACCAAAACGCCTCGGACATGATCGGCGGGGTCAACGTCGCCACCATGGATAAAGAGGTCGCGAGTATCGTTGTGGATATGAGCTCGAATTGGAAAATCAATTACAGCTTGAAT
>CAMYAA010000080.1 GCA_947253615.1 uncultured Sutterellaceae bacterium | reverse complement strand
CCATTGTACTTCAATCCACGCCATTATCAGGTGACAAAATCGCCGTTGTTCCTATTATTCGGTGGAAACCGATTTTTCAGGATGCCATTCTTCACTGAAAGGACTGACGTTGCCTAAATCTGCAGGCATTCTCAACGTAATGGTGGCACCCGCTTCGGGCGTATTATTTTCAATCGATAATGTGCCTTTAATCGCCTGAGCACGCTCTTTCATAATACTCAGACCAAAGTGCCCTTCTTTCCCTTTCAAATTCGCAATCCCAATCCCATTATCACGAACGCGTAAGACCGTCTCGTCCCCTTCATGGTTGAGCGTAATCGTCACTTCACTCGCGCGAGCATGTTTTTCAATATTGACCAAAGCCTCGCCCAAAATATGCACAAAATGAACTTGGGCATTGGGCGGCAAGGTTAACCCCGTCACGTCCGCCTTGACGAGCACGGGAATGCCCGTGCGATGACGGAATTCGTCCACGGTTTCTTCAATACCTTCGACCAAATTCGAACTCGAGACTTTGAGTCGGAAGGCCGAGAGTACTTCGCGCAATTGGCGATACGCCGTCGTAACCCCTTCATCCACGTCCGAAATTGCTTTCGCAATTTGCGCGGGATCAGAATGCTTGGCTTCAAAGGCCTTTAAGCGATGGAGCTGCATACGGGTGTAGGTGAGCGACTGAGCGATGGAATCGTGCAATTCGCGTGCAATGGTCGAGCGCTCTTCCAGAACGGCCAAACGACGATCGTCATAGAGTCGAATAATGCGTTCGAGGTTACGCCCTAACGTTTGGGTTAAGACCGAAAGGATTTCCTCGACCCACGCTTCTAAGGGCGCATGCTGCGCTTTCACGCGTAATTTATAGTTCGCGGGCGCATCATGATCGGGCTTACCGGAGGAATCGCGGCGATAAACCACTTTAAAGCGAATTTCCTCCCCGGGGGCTGCTTCGTAACCTTCGGAATGGGCAAGATCCACATAGTCTTCCCCGCGGCGGGCCATCAACATTAGGCCCTCAATTCCTAAGAGGGTTTTACCTTGGGTGAATAAGCGACAGAGCTCTTTCCAGTCGATATCATTGCCTTCACTCAAGAGATAGTTCACCTGATTGACCCAGCGCAATCCTTCGTTATAGTGATTGAGCGCTAAGGTCTTTTTCGTCACTTCGTTTTCTAAGTGCAGGTACAAGCGACGCAGCTCTTCGACCATGAAGTCAAAGTTGCGAGAGAGGCGGCCAATTTCATTTCGACTCTTGGAGTCGAGTCGCACGTTAAAGTCGCCTTGACGCACGCGCATGGCCGCGGCCTGAATGCTCAGCAGCGGATTAAAGACCCCATTTTGGAGCCACATGAGCATAAGGCCCGTCACGATAATAGCCCCTACCAGAATCATCACGAGTAACCACTGGAGCTTCGTCAATCGATAATTCAAGCGATTTTCGAGGGCATTCACAAACGAATTCACCTCTTCAACAAAGCTCGGGACGATCAAGACGAAATCGCGACGCTTGACAACGTCGGAGACGGAATTTTTCGCCATGGGCAAAATTTCGTTTTGCCAGCGATCGCTTAATTTTTGGTATTGAATGGATAAGGGAGCTTGTTCGTCGCTCGGTAAGACGTCACGAATGGCCTTACTCATTAAGCGATGGCCGAACTCATTGGCGACCGCTAAAGTGTTGACCGAACGATCTTCTTCAGTTTGAAACGGGTCAGAAATCGCCAAGGCAAGCTTATAGCTTTGCATACGTAAGCTACCCGAGACGTTAATGGCGCCGCCCGAGCCCGAGACCTCAAGAGAAACGATCAATGCCGGAATGGCCACAATCGCCACTAGGGCAGAAATCGTGCCAAACACCACCATAAATTGACGAATAATCGACGTGGATAACCACGCAGTCAGACGTTGCATACTACAGAGTCCCTTAATGAGTTCGTGAGAAGCCTTCTCGAATGCTTGAAAGTTTAACCGATGAGAAGACGCGCTTATATCGGAAGGTCCGTTTTTCCCACGCAAAAAAACGTCGAGGAAGGCCTGCCCCCAACGAAGGGGATCCTCCACTCGACGTTTAGCCCTTGGGCGCTGAGCGAGGCTAACCCTTAGGCGCGCTCAATGCCCTCCACGGGATAGTGCGCAGCCTCCACGGCCGCCTTGAGCGCCGCTTCAGTAACCGTGCCTTGGGCCTTCACGTGCGCTACATTCAACGCGCGTCCTGCCTCAAAGTCAATAGCAACCTCGTCGACCCCAGGGACCGCTTCGAGCGCCGTTTTCACGGCACGCACACAGTGCTGACAGCTCATTTCGCCCACACGCATCGTCCAAGCCTGATAGGCCTGATTGGCCTGATTGCCGGAGCCTTCACCCGGGGTGTCGCTCTCAATGCGCTCCACGGGATAGTGCGCGGCCTCGACGGCCGCTTTGAGGGCCGCTTCAGACACCGTGCCTTGAGCCTTCACGTGCGCTGCATTCAACGCGCGTCCGTCCTCAAAGTCAATGACGACATCCTCGACCCCAGGAAGGGCTTCAAGCGCCGTTTTCACCGCGCGCACGCAGTACTGACAGCTCATTTCACCCACGCTCAACGTCCAAGCACGAAGGCCGTTAGTGGCACTTTCCTCAGCCTTTCCCTGCACGTCGTCGGTCACGTCACGCACGGCACTCACGGGATAATGGGCCGCTTCAACGGCGGCCTTAAGCGCTTGGGGCTCGAGATTTTTAGCGACCCGAACCGTCACGGGCGTAATCGCTCGATCGGGCGAAAAGTCCATCTTGACCTCAATGACGCCAGGTAGTGCCGTTAACGCTTGAGTAACCGCGCGCACGCAGTGCTGGCAGCTCATTTCACCCACGTCTAACGTGAACCAGGCTTCGCCCAATTGGGCGTCCAAGGCCACATCGCTCGCCGTTGAGGCTTGATCCATCAACGCACACGCGGGTTCAGGATTCAACGGACAAGGCTCCATCCCTTCTTGCGTGAGCAAATCATCCAAGGGGGCATCTTCGCCCACAGGGACTTCACTTGACGTAAAGCGCGGCTTAAAGAAGCGTAAACGCAATGCGTTACTCACCACGGAGACGCTACTTAAACTCATGGCTGCGGCGGCAATCATTGGATTGAGCATCCAACCGAGCCAATGATAGAAGAGCCCCGCAGCAATCGGAATGCCCACGGTGTTGTAACCAAAGGCCCAGAAGAGGTTTTGATAAATGTTTTTCAGGGTCGCTTCGGAAATTTCAATCGCACGCACAACGTCCCCGGGGTGACCGGCCAACAAGACAACATCCGCCGTCCCGGCCGCGACGTCCGTCCCGGTACCCATGGCAATCCCGACGTCGGCCGACGCTAAGGCCGGCGCATCATTGACGCCGTCGCCCACCATGGCGACCGAACCCGAAGCGGATAAACGACGCACTTCGTCGGCTTTGCCCTTAGGTTTAACTTCAGCAATGACGTTTTCAGGATCAATCCCCATCAAGGAAGCCATGCGTAAAGCCGTCGTACGATTGTCCCCGGTGAGCATCACGACTCGACGACCCGTTGCCTTTAAGGCGGCGACGGCTTCGACCGTATCCGCACGCATCTGGTCCGACAAGGCCAAGGCCCCCGTGAGGGCTTGATCCTTCACGACCCATAAAATACTCGCCCCCTGATCACGTGCCGTTTCGATTGCTTGACGATCCTCGGCCGAGAAGAGTGCTTCACGCGCAGCGGCATTAATGCCTAAACGTTCGAGCGCACGTTCGTTACCCATCGTAATGAGGCCAACCCCACGAATTTGAATCGCGACGCCTTCCCCTTCAATCTCTTGATAGTCACTCGCGGGCATGGTCCCTGAAGCAAGTTCACGGGCCCAACGAACCACGGCTTTCCCTAACGGGTGCGACGAATGCGATTCGCAGGTCAAAATCCAGCGCGCCCAATCCGACTCAGCCATCCCCGAGACGCGCCACGTCTGCGTCACGCTCGGACGACCCAAGGTTAAAGTCCCCGTCTTATCAAAGACCACGGTCTTCACTTTGGCAAGCTTTTCAAGGGCGGGCGCTGACTTAAAGAGCACCCCTAAACGGGCTGCACGACCCGTGCCCACCATAATGGCCGTGGGCGTGGCTAAGCCCAACGCACACGGGCACGAAATCACCAACACGGCAATAGCGGCCGAGGTGGCAAAGCCGACACCCTCGCCCATGACCCACCAAAGAATCCAGGTCACCACCGCAATGGAAATCACCACCGGAACAAAGATCGCACTCACTTTATCGGCCAAGCGCGACACGGGCGCTTTCATCGAAGTGGCGCGATCCACCATATCGACAATCTTCGCCAAGGTCGTTTGGTTCCCAACGCGCGTCGCACGCATCAGCGCAAAACCACTTAACACCGTAGTCCCACACGTCAAGGTGGAATTCACCGAGCATGTCATGGGGCGGCTTTCCCCCGTTAACATGGATTCGTCCACGTGGAGCTTACCCTCTAAGCAAACCCCATCCACCGGAATTTTGTCCCCGGCCTTTAAAACGACCATATCCCCAGAGACCACGTTTTCAAGAGCCACGGTTTGATCCACACCATTTTTGCGAATCGTCGCGACTTCAGGAGCCAAGGCCATCAGCGCATCAATCGCTTCGGTGGTATTACGCTTCGCGCGGGCTTCGAAAAATTTCCCTAAGCTCACGAGCGTTAAAATCATGGCCCCACCTTCAAAGTAGAGCGCATGGGCCAATTGTTCGGGGTTTTTGTCCACACCGTAGGCAAGCAAGGCTGCGACGCCCGAAATCACACTCGCGCCCGAGCCCAACGCCACCAACGTATCCATCGTGGGCGAGCCATGACGAAGCGTCACAAAGCCTTTGGCGAAAATCCCACAAAAGAGCCACAAAATCGGTAGCGTTAATAAAAATTCCACCAACCCTAAAACAAAAGGCTCATGAAAAACGGACGGGACCGGTAATCCCACCATGTGACCCATGGAAAGATAAAAAAGCGGAATTAAAAAAGCAAAGGCGCCGATGAGTTGACGACGACGTTGATCCACGTCTTTTTGCGTGAAATCGTCCTCTTGACGCTTAGCACTTTGGCCCGCCGCCGCTTTATCAGCTTCGGTTTCTAAACCATAGCCCGAAGCTTCCACGGCATTTTTTAAAAGCTCTTCGTTGAATTGATCCGCTGTCGAGACCGTTAATTCATTTTTTAACAGATTAACACTCGCTGATTGAACCCCTTCTACCGCTTGGGCAGCACGCTCCACGCGTGCCGAACAGGCGGCACAGCTCATTCCCGATACATGAAAACGACGTTCTGACATAAATTCCTGACTCGCCAATAATGAGACGACAATAGTGTTAATCGTATTGTAGCGAAGCCCTCTTGGTGAGGACATTCTCCAAAGGCACAAGCCCTTGGCTTTTGAAATTATCCCCTTCGGAGGAGGGGCGCTCTGCCGCTGGCTCAACGAAAAATCCCCTTAGACACACGGGACTAAGGGGATCGTCAAATTCGAAAAGCTCGGGAGAAGTGAAAAACCCTCTCCCGCTTTTAGCACGGACTAGAACGCCGGAAGCACAGCACCTTGGTAGGTGTTTTCAATGTAAGCCTTCACTTTAGCGCTCGTGATCGCTGCCTTTAACTTCTGAAGGGCAGGACGATTATCGTCTTGGCGAACAGCCACGATGTTAGCGTACGGGCTATCCTTGCTTTCCAAAGCGAGGGCATCCTTCACCGGATTCAACTTCGCGCCAATGGCGTAGTTGGAGTTAATCACAGCAGCATCGACGTCACCCAAGACGCGGGGCAATTGCGCCGCTTCCAATTCCTTGATCTGGAAGTGCTTGGGATTGTCCACAATATCGCGGCTCGTGGCTAACA
>CAMYAA010000079.1 GCA_947253615.1 uncultured Sutterellaceae bacterium | reverse complement strand
GCGTCAGATGTGTATAAGAGACAGGGTGGAGAGCGTCCCGTTTTTTGTTTACGCAGATTGGTCGCGCCAGGGCGAGCTCACTCCCTTACCAGGCCGTTCGTCCCTTTCATCGCGTGTATCGTGTTAGGGGGACGTCTCGCTTTTCGTCAGTGCTCTTCAGTGTTCTTCAGCGTTCCCTGGCGTTGCTTACCGTTCTTCACCGTTCCTTGCCACCCCTCACCTTTCTCACACCTTTTTTCACACCCTTGACTCGTCGTCCCTCGCCTTGCGCTTTCGCTCACGCTCCCACTCCTACTCGCACTCCCGACCCTTCTAGGTAAGCCACAATGGAGCCGCATAATGAGCCAATAAAGCGATCGAAGTGACATCCACCCGTCCTATCAGCGGAGCAATCGCCGAGGCCCAAAAATAGACCCAAACACTCCCAAAACAGCCAAATACATCTCAAAACGTCAAGCGTCTCGAATCGTCTCAAGGCGTCCCAAGGCAGAAAAGCCCCAAAGCAATAAAGCACTACAGCGATAAAGCACTACAGCACTATGGCCCACCAAGGCGCCCCACCCTCCATCGCTCCAAGCCTTCACAACGCGCCCTTCACAGCCCTTCCATCCACCCCAACAAAAAAGGCCCTCAGAGTACTCAAACTCCAAAGGCCTTTGTAGGCTGATTAGGCGAATTGACCTCGCACACGCTGCGTTACGAGGTCCCGAACCCCTTAGGGCGCTTTCGGATGCGACAAGTCTAAGGACGGATCATAAACCGAACTCTTCACCTTCAATAACCCAAGCATCGTGCTAAAGAGATTATCGTGAGAGCTTGGCTTCGTCGAGGCAGCTTCTAAAGCGGGCATATTGACGTCATAGGCTTTCACAAAGCTGTCCGACAACCAGAGAATCCCTGGAATCGAATACTGTTCCTTGGGAGCCACTAACCACGGTGCCCCGTGTAAGTAAAGCCCATTTTCCCCTAAGCTTTCGCCATGGTCCGACATGAAGATCAACCCCGAGGCGACCTTCGGATCCGCCTTCAATTCACGAATGATCTCACTCAAGACATAATCCGTATAAAGGATCGAATTGTCGTACGCATTCACAATCGAAGGCTTGGAGCAGCTCGCTAAGTCCGCATCACGACATTCCGGCTTGAATTGCTTAATCTCATCCGTACTGCGAACGTAATACTTCGGACCGTGAGAACCCATCATGTGTAAGAACAAGACCGTGGGCTTATCAGGCGTTAAGTTCGCTAAGACGTCCTTCACATTCTTGAAGAACACACCGTCCAAACAGTCCCCACCCTTTTCACAGTACTTGGGATCAAATTCAGGACGTAACGAGGTCACTTCCGTACAAGCCCCCTTACAACCGCCTTGGTTATCCACCCAAATCACATTAAAGCCCGCTTGCTTTAATAAGGTCGGTAAGGTTTCTTCACTAATGATGCGCTTACGATCGTAATTAAAGCGACCCACACGACTCATCATGCAAGGCACGGAAATGTCCGTGGAGGTCCCACAGCTCGTCATATCCGTAAAGTTAATCACGTTTAACGCACGCAACTGCGGCGTCGTGTCACGCGCATACCCGTCTAAACCCCAGTTAAAGCGACGCGCGGTTTCACCCACTAACACCACAAATAAAACGGGTTCTTTGGGTTTAACCGTCATCTCGGGCGAAGGATCAATCACTTCACGCACTTTAATCGCATCGGGCGAGTCGTCCGACACATAAGTCTTGGCCGTGGACCAAATCACATTCACGGGCGCAATGTAGTAGCGAAGCGTATGGTCCGAACGGTTAATCCCCGCTAAGGCTTGGAAGTTCGCCGCCACACAAGCAATCCCTAAGATCAAACTCAAGAGAACACCACCGGCCTTAATGAGCCAACCCCAACGCATCGAACGACGCTTGGGACCCATCCAGAAAATCAAAAAGAGCGGCGGTAACGCCACAAACAAATACCCAATCGTCGTACGTAACGATAAATACGCCATCGACTCGGAGGTACTCGTCGCTAAAACGTTACGCATCATGTCTGGCGAAATCACCGCGCCATAATAAAAACTCCCACAAAAAGCTGTGGCCCCAATCAACGTGAGGACAATCATCACAAGCTTAAAGAGAAAGCGCGGTAAAAACGACAACAGCAAAATTAACGATAAGCCGATGAAAAAGAGTACACCGCCAAACCCGATATACACGCTCCACTGCGAGAACGGAATACTTTGCGAGAGTTGGTTCCAATACGGAATGTCAAAAACAATGGTCCACCATAAGGCCATCAAAATCGAAAACACCAACGTCCCGGGTCGATAAAAACGAGATTGATCTGCGGCAGAAAAATTATTCTTAGCTCGAGATTTGAAAAACATGAAATGAGTCCAATTCAAAACCGTCTTAAAAAGACGAAATATTTATGTGCTTGCTAGTTTACCGAGTTTTTTTGATTTTCTCACGGGCAGGAAAAAGGGCGGATGAGTGTTCGAATTCATCCGCCCTTTTAGTAAGACCCCAACGGCGCACACCGGAGATTGAGTGTGTTCGCTTTCAGCAGACCAAGCCTCTGCTTCATTCGGAAGTTCCAGTCGACCCCAAGACTGTTGAGTGAACTTCGTCGCCGCTTGTTGAGTGATAATTTATCTGAAATGAGAATCATTCGCAAGTGCTAAATCAAAAAATTTATGGAATGTATTGATTTTCCTAATAAAAAACGCTCCCCCGAAGGAGAGCGCTTTTCTAGTCTCACTAGTAAAACTAGGGACTTTTTCGAAAGTGTAAACGATTATTTCAACGCTTCGAACACACGAGCGGTGATTTCGTCGATCTTACCCAAGCCGGAAATCGCACGATACTTAGGCGCATCAGCGGAGCTCTTGGATAATTCGCTATAGAAACCCACTAAGGCTTCGGTTTGATCGTGATAGACCTGTAAACGTTTCTTAACGACTTCTTCACGGTCGTCATCACGTTGAACCAACGGATCACCGGTCACGTCGTCCTTACCTTCCACCTTGGGCGGATTGTATTTGATGTGATACGTACGGCCCGAGATCGGATCCACACGACGGCCCGACATACGTTCCACGATTTCTTCATCAGGAACCTGGATTTCTAAAACGAAATCAATGGGCACACCCGCTTCACGCAAAGCTTGAGCTTGCGGAATCGTACGGGGGAAGCCATCGAACAACGCGCCATTCTTGGCGTCAGGCTGTTCCAAACGGTCCTTGACTAAGCCAATGATGATATCGTCGGAGACTAACTGACCGGCTTCCATCACCTTCTTGGCAGCTAACCCTAACGGGGTACCAGCTTTCACAGCGGCACGGAGCATGTCACCCGTCGAAACCTGAGGAATACCGAACTTTTCACAAATGAATTTGGCCTGCGTGCCTTTACCCGCACCAGGTGGTCCAATCAAAATAAGACGCATGTCATATGCTCCGAAAAAATAGAAAAAACGAATGGCGTCTATTTCCCAGGCGTCATTCGGACACGTACTCCACATTGTACCCTAAATAGGTACAAACGATTACACCTTCAAGCAAAGGAAATTAACCTTTCGCATAGAGCGCACGTACTCGCTCTAGATCCTCAGGCGTATCCACCCCAGCGGGCAAGGCTTCTTCAAGCACCATCACCGCAATGCGTTCCCCGTAATACAAGGCACGCAATTGCTCGAGCGATTCCCACTTTTCCATGGGCGCTTGGGCCAAACTCGGATAGCGACGCAAGAATCGAGCGCGATACGCGTAGAGCCCCAAATGATGGTACGCCACAAACCCTTCAGGTAGCGAGCCCTTCGTTTCGCGGAAATGATCACGCGGCCAAGGAATAGGAGCGCGCGAGAAGGTGAGCGCCGTCTGACGTTCGTCCAAGGTCACTTTCACCACGTTGGGATTTAAAAACGACTCGATCGAATCAATCGGATGCGCCGCCGTCGCCATCGCACAGTCCGAACGTTGAGCCAAACACGTAGCCACATCATTTAAAACGTGCGGGGGCATTAACGGTTCGTCGCCCTGCAAGTTCACGACAATTTCATCATCGTCGAGTCCCAAAACTTCGACCACTTCGCTCAAGCGATCAGTCCCCGTGGGATGATCCACTCGCGTCATCACCACTTCTAACCCAGCCGCTTTGACGGCCTCAAACACAGCCTCATCATCGACAGCGACCACCACGCGGGTAGCCTCCGAACGCAAGGCCGTTTGCGCAGCGCGCACCACCATGGGTTGGCCCCCAATATCGGCAAGCGGTTTACGAGGTAAGCGGCTCGACTTTAAACGAGCGGGAATAATGACGGTAAAGCCCATTTTCTGACCTTTGGTTTCCTAACTATTCGGAGGCGGTGTCCTGGTTATTTTTAGCCTTCGACGCTTCTCGAAGTGCTTGTGCAGCGGCCTCACCCGGGTGGGGCGTTTGCGTTAAGCGAACGACCTCTTCTTTGCTGAGCTCACGTGCGTGTTGAGCGATCATATTCGGAATGTTCGCGCGAATCGCAAAGCCGAGCTGACAGCGGGGGCAAATTAATTCTTCACGACATACCGACATTTTCACTGAACCCTTACACACGGGGCACACAATACGATCTAAATAACTCAGAGGCATACTTTGTCTCCATTAAACATTTGTTATCAATTCATTGTAGCGAACCTGACTCCCCTAGAAACACTTTTTTTTCAAGCTCCTGAGTCCAATCGAAAAAGCCCCCTTCCCGATAGAAAATCGATCCTTATAATGAAGAGTGATTATCGAGCACTTTTTGGATGCTTTTTCAAAAAGTGCTTTCCCTTTGATAGAACCCGCTCACGCAACCCACTCGACCTGAGCGAGGTTCATTAACCCAGAAAAGAACCACATCCATGCCGACTTATCGCCAATTCGTGCGTTGGCTCCCGTTAGCCGCGACACCTTTCTTACTGGCCGGGTGTTTAACCACGCCAGTGAACCCGAACAAAGTTCAATCCGTTCCTCGTCCGATTCCACCGATCACCGCTTTACCGCACGATCCCGTTTTACTCCCTAACACGGCCATCTCAGGACTCGAAGGTGACGGATTAAGTTACTTCAACAAAACCGATTGGAATCGTTTCTCAATCAAGAAGGTGAACGATCATTACGTCCCCGTCTTTAAGTCCGGGGACCCCAAGGACAACTCCATTGGTTGGGGCACGGGCGCCGTGGGCCTCGTCACCGACGGGAAGATTACCGAACCTGAAGTCATTGCCTCAGTTCGTGAAATCGATCCGCAAACGGTGGAATTTAGCTACAAAAAGAGCCCGCTCAAATTAACGGTCAAGATGGTCCCCTACGATGTCTCGGGCCTGCCCATCAAGTACTTCTTGCGTACCCATGGGGACAAGCCCTCGAACGTGGCCTTCTTTGTGAAAAACGATGCCCTCTTCCCCGCGGGGTCCGTGGCTTGGATGTCCTTCTTATCGGTGAGTCAAAACGAACTCTTCGTGACGAGTAAGAACGGCTTTACGGGCTCGGACACCTTAGAAAACTTTACGTCGCGCTTTACGAAGCAAACCCCGTATTGTGTGGGCTTTATCGAAGGAACCAATGCCCAACCCATCGGGTTACGCTTTGATCACGCCGTGAAAAAGCTCGTACAAAAAGATGCCAAGGGACGCTTAGTGGAAAAAGCCCAGACGGGCGACATGGCGGTATGGAAGACCAAACCCCAAAGTCTTTTCTGCCAGGCGGACGCGACCGAAGCCTTAACTCACGGGACGTGGCAATTGGGTTACATCAACGGCACGCGATCCATGGTGTTTTCATTCCCCTCGGAAATCACGCCCTACAGCTTAGGGATTCGTCCACAAAACGTGCAATTCTTTAAGTTAGCCATGGCGGAAAT
>CAMYAA010000078.1 GCA_947253615.1 uncultured Sutterellaceae bacterium | reverse complement strand
GGGATAAGCCCCCTCGTTTCGTGGGATTCAATTAGGCTTTCGAGCAACATTCGCAGGCGATTGATCGAGCTCTGTCGTTTCAACCGTAGGAAATGGGACGTCTTCCAATTGCTCCACGATAACGCCTGCGTTACGAAGAAACTTAATGCCTTCGTCACTGCGATAGAACGTATGGAAGTACACGTGAGTAATGCCGCACTTTTGAATCAAGAGCGCGCAATTAATGCAGGGGCTATGCGAAATAAAAATGCTCGCGCCTTTGCTCGAATAACCATTTTCGGCGAGTTTGGCAATGGCGTTTAATTCCGCATGCTGCACTTCGGGACGCGTGACCCATTGCCCATTGACGAATTGCTCACATTCATTGTCGTAGCCCGTGGGCATCCCATTCCAGCCAAACGAAATGATCGAGTGATTCTTGACGATGACACAACCGACTTTTAAGCGTTTGGCATAACTGCGTTGAGCGGTTAATAACGCAATTTGCATATACATGCGATTGTCTTTGGCGATATCCATAATCGTTCTTGTTTTTTGAAAAGTCCAAAAGGGACGACACCGAGAAAAAAGCGCCCCTCTGATCGGTCAAGGCCAACCTCGGGGCATCGTGTCGCCTAAAGTGCCCTTCATTATAGCCTTTTGACCCGACCGATAGAACTTCGCGATTCTTCGGTGTAATGATCCTGTTTTCAAGGTTATTCCGCCCTTTTCGGTGCGGGCTTTGGTATCCTATCAAGCTCAAAAAAGATTTGCGTTAAGCATTCCTCGTTTTCCATCTTCGGATGGATCTTTAAAGTTGGTATGGTCCACAAAAAACTCGTTAAGAAAACCCCGCCTTTGAATACCTTTGAGTGGGTTCCGACACAATTACTCCCTTTAGCCCCTGGTCCGCAATGGTACGACGGTCGTTGGCCGCAAGAGCGCTCTGATATGGAGCCTAGCCCTCGTGTGAAGTATGTTCGCCTCTCGAACGGCTTCCGAGTGGCGTTGATCAATAATGCTCGTCCCAATAACCGCGTGAGCTTTCAATTAAATGTTCAAGTCGGCGCGTTTATGGAACGCCCGGACGAATACGGCTTTGCTCACCTCATTGAACATATGGCGTTTCGTCAACAGTATCCCGAGTTTGGGGAACGCTCCACCGTGGAGCAGCTCCAGGAATGGGGGATGGAGTTTGGTAACGATGCCAATGCCTATACCGACGTGAGCGAAACGGTTTATAGCCTCAATGTGCCTTTACATACCGAGGACTCCCCTTGGGAGAACGCGTGTCACTTCTTGAGTTTAATCGCGGGTCATATGCGCTTTACGGAAGAAGATGTCGAGCGCGAATGCGCGGTTGTCTTGGCCGAAAAGATGGAAACCGAAGGCGTTGACGAAAAGCTCGATCAAGAGTGGCTCGAATTCTTGTATCCCAAGAGCCCCTTTTCCACGAACGTGATCGGCACGCAAGCGAGCATTGCCTCGGCGAGCGCTCAGAAATTAAGTCGCTTTTACCATAAGTGGTATCGTCCCGAACGCATGGTGCTCGTCGTGACGGGTCCCATTGATGAGGCCGCTTTACTCGCTGCGGTGGAAAAGACATTGGGTGCGATCGCGCAACCGGACTTTCCCTTGTCCTACGTCCAGGATTTTGGCCAAGAGCCCGAACCTGGCTTAAAGATTCTCTCGCAAACGCGTGAAGGGACCCGTGTTTCCCTCATTTATACGGTGCTCCATCGTGGGGGATATCGTGCGGATACGCGTTATAACGAACGCGGAGATGTGCAGTGCTTATTAACGCGCATTGCGGCTGAGCGTCGACTCGATCAACTCGCGGAAATCAATCCCCAACTCTGGTCGCAAGCCTCGTTTGATAACGTTTGGCGTAAGGGCTTTACCCCGAACGTGACGTTAAAGCTCGATAGTACCTTGGGCTTTGTGGATGAAGCACTTCGTGTGCTCGCAGACTTCGTGACCGAGCTCGAATTTAAAGGCATTACCCAAGAAGAATTGGATTGGGCGAAAAAGGCAACGCTCAAGTCGTTACGCACAGAAATTGTCGAATTTAAGAATGCCGACAACGAAGAGATTGCCGCCCGCTTTATTGATGCGCTCAATTCCGATCGCGTGTTCACCTCGCCCGAAGACGATTTGGCGCGTTTAACCGACACCGTTGCGTCCATTACGCTCTCGGAAATCAATGCGAGTTTAACCGAGTCGTTAGCCTCGCCCGTGCGTCGTTTAGGGTTAATTAGTGCGCGTTTTCGTCACGAAGATGAATTGCGTGAACTCTGGCGCCATGAGGTTGATGTCACGAAGGCACGTTTGCTCCCGAACGCCCCGAGCGTCCCCGAAGCGCCGTTTCCGTATTTGACGATTCCGCCCTCTGACGAGCCTTTCCCCGAGCTCGAAAAGAAGGGCCCGTATAACGACAATAACGTGCTTTATGTGGGCGAATTCAAAAACCATATTGGTTGCGTGTTAGCGCCCAATCACGAAGATAAAGAGCGCGTGAGGCTCTCCCTTGTGATTGAGGGCGGGCAACGCCATTGGG
This sequence comes from uncultured Sutterellaceae bacterium, assembly GCA_947253615.1. Lineage (GTDB taxonomy): Bacteria > Pseudomonadota > Gammaproteobacteria > Burkholderiales > Burkholderiaceae_F > Sutterella. The sequence goes on along the minus strand of CAMYAA010000078.1, from coordinate 3,358 downwards.
CTGGGGAAGAACTCACTAAACTGCGTTGTGCCCAGTTAATTTTGACCCAAGGTGGGATTGGCCGCTTGTCCAACGCCGCAACGTTGGATTTACTCCTTCCCGAAGGGATTAGTGTCACGGAAAACTTTTTGGATCACGCCATTGTGCTTTCGGCCGAAGGGCCGAGCGCGAAATTCACGCTCATGCTCGACTTGTTGACGACGCTTTGGAAAGATCCCTGTTTAACCGAGAGTGCACGCCAACGTGCCGAAACGCTTTTAAAGACCGAAGCCGATGAGCGTACTCGCTCGGTGATTTCGGCGATGAATGCGTATCGCACGGCCTTTTACACGGGCTTTAACGAGCGTACCGTTCCGCTCTTAGTGGAAAACTTATTAGCCTACGATAACGCGACGTTAGAAGAAACATTGCGCCATGCACGCGCGGAAGGGAACGTGACGTTGATCGTGACAGGGGACTATGATGAGGCCCTCACCAAAGAGGTGATTCGCACGCGTCTCGCCGGTTGGGATCCCCAATGGCCCTTGGGGCCCGATGAAGGCCCGGCGGACTTCTGGGATGAAGCGTTAGGCTATACGCTCATGGTGGAGCATGAAACGACCGATCGTGTTTTTATTAGTGTGGGTCTTAATTTAAATACCGCCCCGACGGACGATTTAAAAACACGACTTTTGCGTCATGTGACCGAGGATTATGTGCAGGAATGCTTACGTGTGCACTTGCGTGAATCCTTAGGGTACGCCTATGCGCCAGAAGCGTATTACTCAGTGTTAAGTGAACCCGAAGGCTTTGGCGTCGCGGTGATGGAAGCCGTGGTGAGTCAAGAGGTGGCTTGGGTGGTTCTCAACACGATGAAGGAATTTCATGCCCAGGTGGCGAAGTCGCCCATCACGAGTACGGAATTGCGTCGTGTGATTCGTCCGGCGATTGAACGCTGGAAGGTGGATCAAAAGGATCCCGGGGCGTTTCATGAGCGCTGCGTGGACTCCGTGATTAAGGGACGCAATATGCTCGAAGAGCACGATGCGATGCCTGAGGTGTTAAAGAGCATTCAGCCCCAAGAGGTGCTTCACGTGATCCAAACGTTGAGTGCGCTCAAGGCGCGTTCGTTAACGCTTCAGAAGTCGGATAAACCCAAAGACTTGCCTAAGACCATCAATTAGTCGTTAATTCCCAACGAAGGAGGCCCAGCGTGTGTGATCTTGGCCTCCTTCCTTTTTAAGGGCCCAAAAAAACGGCGCTCAATAAGAAGCGCCGTTTCGAGGGAAATAATTCCGACCAGGGGAAATTACTTCACACGGTTACGGTATTCACCCGTACGCGTATCGATTTCGATCTTGTCGCCCGTTTCAACGAAAGCAGGAACAGAGATTTCGTGCTGCGTGGAGATCTTGGCAGGCTTCATGACCTTACCAGAGGTGTCACCCTTAACAGCGGGTTCCGTGTAGACCACTTCACGAACGAGAATCGTCGGGAGTTCGATGGAGATGGGGCGGCCTTCGTAGAAGACACATTCAGCCGTCATACCGTCTTCGAGGTACTTGAGGGCTTCGCTCATCACATCAGCGTCAACTTCGTACTGGTTGTATTCTTCATCCATCCAAACATAGTGCGGATCAGCGAAGTAGGAGTACGAAACTTCTTTACGTTCGAGGATTAAGTCTTCGAACTTGTCGTCAGCACGGAAAACGGTTTCCGACGTAGCGTTCGTAAGAAGATTCTTCATCTTCATCTTGACGGTCGAAGCACCACGGCCACCTTTGGAGTATTCAGACTTAATAACAACCATGGGGTCCTTGCCGACCATGAAGACGTTGCCAAGGCGCAATTCCTGAGCGGTTTTCATTTTTATGTGTTCCCTTTTCGAGATTTCAAGGTAACTTCGTCGATCAACAACCATAGTTGGAGTACGACAGAAGGGGTCTAAAACACTCAGACCCTGATTAGAGCCGTTTATTTTAGCAAATTTTCTGAAGCGCTATCGGGCAGAAACGACTTTTAAGACGCTTCGTGCCCTTGTTCCTGGGTTTTTTGTTGCCAGGAGGAGACAATTTTTTGCACCACGTCCCCACGATGGAGCAGTGATTCCTGCCAACGACGGGCAACTTGCTTCCATTCGGGCAAGCGTTCAAACCACTCGAGCATATCCTCGGGTTTGAGTTCGCCGTGCGCCCAGTGGCGTAAGAGTTTGGACCAACATTCGTAGGCTTCTTCGGTACTAAAGTATCCGCGAAGTCGCGTTAACCACGCTTCTAACTTAATTAAATGCGCATCGTCCTCGGTGGGATAAATACTCCACACTAACGGTAAGCCATTTAATTGTGCACGCGCAAAACTGTCTTCCCCACGCACAAACGCCACGTCAGACAAGCGTAACAGTAAGTCAAACTCACTTTGCTTGACAAAGGGCATCTTACGAATGGCAATACGCTCGGAGCAATGACTCAAGTCATGATAGAGCTGATCGCTCGCGGCCCCCGGCGCTAACATCAAGTTAATGCGCTGTTGGCACGAAAGGCGCTTTAAGGCACATACGAGCTGCGAGAGTTCGTTTTTCGGATACGTAAAGATGAAAATCGTGATCGCGTCCGAATTTAACCCTAACGCCTTTAAACAATTGGTTTTGGTATGAGGGCAGAGCTGCTTATTGAGTAAGCCTTGGAGCTCGTCCTCAACAATGAGGCCCCCGGTACGATCGGTAAAGCCCGGGAAGAACCACAGCTTTTTAATGGGGAGACTCGGATGCAATCCCCAAATCCCATGAGAGTTTTCAACCCAATCTTCCGCCGACAAATACTCTAAATTCACCGTCATCAAACGCGGATCGTTGGCGCGTTCGGCTAAACGTTCTTCAAGACGCTTAGGCAGGCGACACCCAAAGGTCTCAAAGACCAAGTCAGGGAGTTTGTCCGCTGCTAACGAGGGCGCATTCTTTTCAAGCGCTTCAACGAAGGTCGTCCAGTCAATGACCTTGACCCCTTGATCGGTCCAGTAGTTTGGATCCAAAGGATCGTCGGACTCCACCCACGTGAGTTCGGGGGCGAGCTTTTGCAAGACCGTGAGGTTATCAATGATGAGGGTGGCAGGAATCCCTAAAGCAACGCATCGACGAGCAAGACGCCAGGTGACACCGGCATCGCCAAAGTTGTCGATGACTCGGCAAAAAATCAAAGCACCGTTAGGCTTATCTTGTTCAGATAGGCTTGCCACAGAGGAAAGAAGGGCATTGTTCTCGGTTAGGCTTTGCACGAGATGTGTTCCTTGGTAGGGTTGATGGTAAGGGAAAACCTTTAAACGTATCCCCTATTCTATACGCTGTCTCTTATACACATCTCCGAGCCCACGAGACCGTACTAGA
>CAMYAA010000077.1 GCA_947253615.1 uncultured Sutterellaceae bacterium | reverse complement strand
CGAGATCTAGTACGGTCTCGTGGGCTCGGAGATGTGTATAAGAGACAGACGCAAGGGTACTCCTTCAACAATACGATCCAAGGTTTTCGTATTGAACCCCTCAACGGCGCTCTCTTTGACTTATCCCTTACACCCTATTTAAATCGCGTGCACCTCGACAATATCACGCTGCAGCGTGTCATTCGCTTGATGAGCCTATCGAAGACTGAAGCAGGCCGAGGGAAAAAACAACGTGTGGGCCGAATTTCGTATTCGCACTTAGGGATCAACCAATTAGGGGCCGTCTACGAAGCCTTGTTAAGCTATCGCGGTTTTATTGCCGAAGAAGACCTTTATGAAGTCAATGAAGATCCCTCTACGCAAGATGAGCTCAAAGTCGGTTACTTTGTACCTGCTAAAGAAATTGATGAGTATCCTGAAAAATATAAGGTACAAGTAAAAACGGAAACCGGGGCAAAAACACTTAAACGTTATCCGAAAGGAACTTTCATTTATCGTTTAGCGGGACGCGACCGTGAAAAATCCGCCTCCTACTACACCCCTGAAGTACTTACCAAAACGCTGGTCAAGCATACTTTAGAAGAATACTTCAAGAACAATATTGATTCGCTCGAAACAGACAATGCCAAAGCTGACAAGATCCTACGCCTAAAGATCTGTGAACCAGCCATGGGCTCGGCAGCCTTCTTGAATGAAGCGGTCAATCAATTAGCCGAAAAGTACATGTACTTTGCTCAACGTGCGCAAGGAGAATCTTTACCTCAAGAAGCGTACGCTGAAGAATTGCAGCGCGTGAAAATGTACTTAGTGGATAAATGTGTTTTCGGCGTTGACTTAAATCCTGTGGCTGTCGAATTAGGCGCAGTGTCTTTATGGCTAAACTCTCTGAGCAAAGATAAATTCGTTCCCTGGTTTGGGATGCAATTACTATCTGGGAATTCTTTACTTGGTTGCCAACGAGCGGTATATACCGTCGACGAACTTTCTGCAAAGGGCTGGAGCAATAAAGCTCCGACTCGTATAAGCAATAAGCCCTTAGGTGACAATGAAATCTGGCACTTCCTTCTTCCAAACAGTGGTATGTCCAACTATACGGATAAGGACGTAAAAGCCATTTACCCCGAGGAAATGAAAACCTTACAGCAAAAAGTCCGTGACTTCTGTAAGCCTTTTAACCTTGACGAAATTGATACTTTAAAAGCTCTCTCCCGCCAAATCGAAAAACTCTGGCAGATATGCGCCAAAGAGTTAGCGAGCATTCGTGAAAAAACCGAAGACGATTACAAAATTTATCCTGAAAAAATGGACAATCAGCAATCGCCCGGTACCTATGCAGAAAAAACAGAACTCTTGAGTCGTTATTGGGGCAAAGATCATAACCTCGAGTCAGGGGCCTTCCTCCGTCTCAAACTTGTGATGGACTATTGGTGCTCCCTATGGTTCTGGCCTATTGAAAAAGCCAATGACTTCCCAAGCCGACCGGTCTTTTTACGTGAAATGAGCATACTCTTGAGTTCAGCTCAATTACAAACACGGAAAAATGACTTTGTTATTCAAAGCAACCTGTTTGACGCGTTAAAAGATGAGCACATCTATGAAGATGATAGCGGCCGCCTCAATATTAATACGCTTCGTCGAGCGATGGTTAACCTAGATACCGTCATCTCGGTGAGCCAAAAAATGAACTTCTTGACCTGGGAATTGAGTTTTGCTGATATTTTCTTACCTCAAAACGGCGAAGATCCTGGGTTCGATTTAATGTTTGGGAACCCGCCTTGGCGCGTACCTTCCTTCAACTCCCAAGAAGTTTTAGGTGACTACATTCCAAAATTATTGTTCGAAAAAGCCAGTGCGGCGAAAGTGCGCAACCTATTACTGAGCGAAGAAAATGGTATTCCTTTCACTCAAGCGCATCCTGAAATTACGTCAGCCTGGCGTGCTGAGTATGAAGAAGCCGAAGGTACAAAAAACTTTGCTAACTCAGTGATGACGTATCCCGAGTTAAAAGGAACTCGCACCGACTTGTTTAAGCTATTCCTACCCTTATCGTGGCGAATTGCATCTAAAACTGGGGTACAAGGTTTCGTCCATCCTCTAACAGTATTTACCGAAACCAATGGAGTAACGCTACGCGAAAAAGCCTACAAACATGTTTGTAAGATTTTTCAATTTGCAAATGAGCTACTCTTGTTCGCAGATATCGGACACCCAATCGCTTACGGCTTACTAATATACTCAAACAATAAACAAAACATAAACTTTGAATATATTGGAAATCTTCTTCATCCTAAAACCATTGACCTTTGTTTCACTGCGAATAAAAACTCTATTCTTGATGGGACTAAAGATGACAATGGCAATTGGTCTCTTAAAGGACACCCTGAACGCATTCTTCATTTCGACAGCAGTCGTTTAAAAACCTTGGCTAAGATTTTTATCGATCCTAACCCTACCGCTCCTGGATTAGCTACGATTCACTGTCAGGCTCAATGGAAGGTTTTAGAAAAATTTGCATATCTTTCTCGAATTTCGGACTTAGGGGATAAAAACTACTTCATCTCAAGTATGTGGAATGAAACTACTGATCAAAAAGCTGGCATTATTCGACCATTCCCTAAAAATAATACAAAGCGTCCAGCAAACGTTGAAGATGCAATTTTGAATGGCCCACATTTAAGTGTAGGTACATCACTATTTAAGTCTCCTAACAATCCTTGTAAAAGCAAAGGTGATTGGTGGGCAATTGATCTAGAAGCGATCCCAGACGACTACTTCCCGCGCGTGAAGTACGAGCCCGCATGCTCTAAAACTGACTACCTCTCTAAAATCCAAACCTGCCCCTGGGATGGGAAACTATTTACACAACAATGGCGTTTAGCCTATCGTGAAATGGTTAATACTACTAGCGAGCGTACATTAACTTGTGGGCTCTTACCTAAAGGGGTATGTCACATACATAAAGTTAACTCACTCGCTTTTAAAGACGATAATAATTTTCTCTCCACGCTAGCAGCATTTAGCTCCTTAGTTTTCGATCAATATATCCGTTTATTTGGCAAAGGAGATCTACTGCCTTCTGTCATTAACAAACTACCAATTGTTGACTTTAAACAAGCTAAGATTGCAGCGATTACACGAGGTATCGCTCTGCAAACCTTAACGACTCATTTGGCAGATTTCTGGAATGAAAACTACCAACTAGAATGGAATAACGAAACCTGGACACAAGATCTTCCTGGGGTTTCCTCACAATGGTTTAAGTCACTCACATCCGAATGGCATCGAGCTTGTGGACTACGAAGCGACTTAGCTCGCCGTCAAGCGCTCGTTGAAATTGACGTACTAACTGCTCAAGCGATGGGACTAACGTTAAAGGAACTCATTGAGACTTACCGTATTGGCTTCGCGGTCATGCGTCAGTATGAAAAGGGAACCTGGTACGATCAAAATGGACGAATTGTCTGTACACCCAATCGTGGGTTACCTGAAGTTGGCATTCCGTTAAGTGCTAAAGCTAGCGACTACAAAGAAGGTACAACCTATACTGTAGACGGTAAAGCCTGTGATAAGTCTGGCCTTGCCTTTAAAGACGTTAAAGACATGAAGACCGGCTATATCGAAAAAACCTTCTTTAACCATACGTTAGAGGATGAGCCCGTTCAACGAACCATTCGTTACGAAGCTCCCATCTTCCAGATGAATCGAGAAAAAGATTACGAAGTGGCCTGGAAAGTGTTTGAAAAACGCTTTGGGAAAAACTAAGCCTCTCAAGACATAGACTCGTGGGATTCTCCAGCCAAGATCCCACGAGCATTTTCGCCCACGCATTAATAAAACCGAATTGAATAACGACCATGACATCAGATAAAAACTTCCAACCCATGCTCCCCTCCATGGTAGAGCTTGATCTCGAAGCAGGACTTCGATCTTTTATCGATATTGGCTATAACATTTCAACCCCGGGGTTCCTCACCAAAGATGGGACTAGCAATGTTATTCGCGATTTCGTCGATGGTGAAAATGCTTTTATTAAGGGGCCCTGGCTAGATTTAAAACTCCCCTTCCGTACTGAAAATGCAGAATTAGCAACGCTACTTCCTACCTTGGTAGGTCGAGTTGGCCTCAAGCTTCCGAAACCCTATGCCCACCAAGCTTTAGCTTTTCAACGACTTGCTAAAGATCAACCCGAATCCACTATTGTTGCGACGGGGACAGGCTCCGGTAAAACGGAATGTTTTGTGTTGCCAATCTTAGATCGTGTCATCGAATTACGACAGTCATTACGCCAAGCAAACAAAAATCCTAATGGGATCAAAGCGATCATCATCTATCCGATGAATGCTCTGGCAACTGACCAAGCGCGTCGCTTTGCAAACCTGTGTCATCAAATTAGGAATACCAAACCAAAAGATTCGAGCCTGGATTTACAAGCTCTTAATGTTTCGGTAGGCCTTTATGTTGGGGATAACGGCGAAGTCTCCCGCACGATGGAAAAAGATCAGGTCATTAATGATCACAAGACGTTGCGCAACAGCCCCCCTGACATTTTGTTAACGAACTACAAAATGTTGGATTTCTTGTTGCTTCGTCACGAAGATAAACCGTTATGGGAAGGCTGCACTCCAGACACATTCAAGTACCTTGTCGTGGATGAACTCCATACCTTCGATGGTGCTCAAGGTACTGATCTTGCCTGTTTAATTCGTCGTTTACGCGCCTTTATTGGGACCACCAATCAGCTCGCTTGTGTTGGGACGTCTGCTACGCTCGGTGATGATGGCGCACAAGCCCTACTCCAATACGCCTCGGATGTATTCAAGGGCGATTTTGATGAAACCTCTGTCATTACAGAAGACCGCTTATTACCTGAAGAGTTCTTAGCACTTCATCAAACGGACACCTCATCCCAGAGGATAGCCGAGTCTCATTGGCCCAAACTCTCGGAATTAAAAGCGTTTCGTGAACAACTCGTCACCAACGACTACGAACAGTTTATTAATAACTGTCATTGGTTATGGTTTAAGTCCGACCTTCCACTCAATAACCCTAAAGAAGCTTGTACACGACTCGCCAAAGAACTCGTTAATCATAAAGCCTTTCAAAAACTCATTGCTCACACGAATGAGAAATCAACGATTAATTTGCGTGAGCTTGCTCAAGTCTGGCAGAGTCAAATCCCAGAGCTGAAACGTTTTTCCATCGAAGACATTTTGCTCACGATGCGAACGCTCGTCGCATTGATCAGTACCGCACGTACTGAACTCGACAATGGGTTCTTAATTCCCTTTTTAAATGTTCGCATTCAAATGTAGATCAAAGAAATGCGTGGCATGGTGGCCACCGTTTCTTCGCAGCCGATCATGCTCCCGACGCACGAACGCGATAACGCCAAGCAATTCGCCTTACCGTTAATCACCTGTAAACGTTGTAATGCGACAGCTTGGGGTGCAGTAATTAAAGACGCAACGGTCAATCAAGACCGATTTGAGTTCTACGACTATTGGTTCCGGGCGCATACAGATAGTGCCTTACTCTACCCGATTACCAAGGCTGAATATAAAGAAAAGTCTCGCTCCACGATAGGCGAACTCTTCTATTTATGTCCCGAAACGAAGAAGCTCACTCCCGTTAGCGAAATCGATGTCGACACCGTCTTTTGTCAATGTGGCGATCCCACTCATCAGACCTCGGGAGAGTATAGTCACGCTCCGTTAGTAGTTTGGAAACCCAAAATCCAATACCCTAAGAACGCCTATAAACGTCTTAGCCCCAGTTGCCCACAATGTGGGGAACAGAATCAGTTACAGATTTTTGGTGCGCAGATCACTACGTTGGGATCGGCGGTTTTAGGGCACCTTAATTCCACGCCCTACAATAACGATCACAAGCTAATCATG
>CAMYAA010000076.1 GCA_947253615.1 uncultured Sutterellaceae bacterium | reverse complement strand
GTACGGTCTCGTGGGCGCGGAGATGTGTATAAGAGACAGCCCTCTTGGCAACGCGCGCAGGACATAACGACTTCCCCTTCCACGCTAAGATGCACGGCGGGCAAATCGCGAATCATCCCTAACCCTTCGGCCACATAGCGAAGCGTTTCACCTTCGATATGCTCAATTAAACCAGCCACTTCGGGCATGGCCTCTAAGGTAATTTCACCCTCTAAAACATCATGTTTACGGGCCAATTCAAAAATATTAATACTCGTCATGGTGAGCTCTGAGTGAAAAAGGATTATTCATGAATGGCATTCTAAACGATTCCTCTTCACAAAGGGGCCCTCGCCACAGTAAGCGCTACGCCGCGCCCACGAATTGCGTTTAAAATAGCACTCACCATGACGCACAACGAGGCCATTTGGCTCGGTGGTGCGTCCCGTTTTCACTTTTCTGAGTACCCATACTTATGACGCAACCCACCCTTATTCTGGCCTCGAGTTCCCAATACCGTCGTGAATTACTGTCCCGTTTGGGCGTCCCCTTTACGACGAGCTCACCCGATATTGACGAATCGGCCTTACCGGGCGAAACGCCCCGCGAAACGGCTTTACGCTTATCGAAATTAAAGGCGTTAAAAGTGGCCGAAGAAAACCCGGGCGCCATCGTGATCGGGTCCGATCAAGTCGCTGACTTAAACGGCGTGAAATTAGGCAAGCCCCACACGCGTGAACGCGCCATCGAGCAACTCCTCTCGATGCAAGGACAAACCATTGTCTTTACGAGCGCCCTCTCGGTCGTCAATCCCCAAGGTGAGGTGGAAACGGTCGAAAGCCGTACGGTCGTCAAAATGCGTCCTTTGTCGCGCGAAACGATCGAAAGCTATGTGGATCGCGAAAAGCCCTTTGATTGTGCAGGTTCCGCCAAGATCGAAAAATTAGGGATCGCGTTGATGGAAGAAGTCCGCTCGGACGACCCCACGAGTTTGATTGGCTTACCTTTGATGGTCTTAACGACGCTTTTGAGTCGTGCGGGGCTTGAAGTCTTACCAGGAATTCGATAATGCCGGGGACGCTTTACCTCCTGCCCAATCGCATTAGTGATGCGCCCATCGAGACGAGCATTCCGGCGAACGTTAAGGCGCAAGCTCAACGCATTGAGTACTTCTTAGTGGAAGCGGCCAAAACCGCTCGCCAGTACCTTAAAGCGTTAGAGCATCCCACGCCCTTGATGGAACTCAACATCGTGGAAATGGGTCACGAACCGAGCCCTGAGCTTTTGTCGACGTGGCTCGCGCCCTTAGAAGACGGGCACGATATGGCCATCGTGAGTGAGTCGGGGTGTCCAGGCATTGCCGACCCGGGAGCCATTTGTGTGGCCTGGGCGCAAGAGCACGACATTCCTGTCGTCCCGTTGGTGGGCCCGAGTTCGATTTTGCTCACGCTCATGGCCTCGGGTTTAGACGGTCAGCGCTTTTCCTTTGTCGGGTACTTGCCCCAAAAGGGCGAGGCACGTATTGAAGCGATTCGCCAATTGGAAAAACGCTCGGCTCGTCAGGAAACGCAACTCTTTATCGAAACGCCCTATCGCAATAATGCCATGCTCGAGAGTTTGCTCGCGAGCTTAGCGCCCACAACGCGCGTGACCGTGGCAACGGACGTAACGGGCCCCGCCGAGTCCATTCGCACCCGAACCGTGAAAGCGTGGAAGGCTCTTTCCGAAGAGGAACGTACCCTCCCGAAATTACCTACGGTCTTTGCCCTTTTAACCAAAGCGCAAGTGCTGGGAAAAAGTACGGTGGATGCCCAAATCGAATTTGGCGCGAAAAAACGTCCACCCCATGCCAAAAAACCTCATCGAACGGCCCCAAAAAAGCCGTTCTAACGGATTTTGACAATTAAGCACGTCGTCCAAGGCGTGCTTTTTGCTTATTGGTCTTGGAGTTCCTCTAAAATAGTTCTCATGTGCCGTGATTCTGACCCGAAGGCACGGCTCTATCGACTATTGAGGAATTGCCATGTTTCAACGCTCGACGTTATCAATTACCGTCACTTTTGCCCTTTCGCTTATCGCGACTTCGTCGCTGATGGCCGCGCCCACAGCGAGTGCGAGTGCCAGGCCTCCGAGCAAAAGCACCCCGCCGAGCCCTACGCGTCAAGCGCTCAAAGGCTATGTCACGCCGAGTTTATCCATGGATGTGAGTAGCAGCGATCAGCGTCTCGACATCACTTTTTCACTCGACAAAAAACGCTGTCAGGCGGCCTATGGCTCGGATTGGCGGTCCGAATGCGCTCGACTCATCGAAGGATTATCGAGCGCAGTGAGGGCGCCCCAACTTCGTCCGAGCGTCTCTGGTCACTGGTTTTGGCGCGATGAGCAAACGTTGAGCTTTGTTCCGAACGAAGGCTGGCCCCTCTCGAGTTCACTCACGATCTCGGGGCTCTCTAAAACCCTCCCTGACTTTATCGAGTCCGACCTCTCGAGCCTGGCGCTCTTAACGCCTCCGCTTTTTGCGCAATCGATTCTGGCCGAACGTTTTACGGGACCCAAGTTTGAGAGTGAACGCGGCTATAACGTCCGCGTCAAACTCTCGCGCGCCTTACGAGAAGACCAGTATGAAGCCTTAAGTAAGCTCGTCAAAATCGAAGGCTCGGGGCAAGAGGCCGTGGGCAAAGTCACGATCACGACCAACCCTCGTCATGACGAACTCCTCATTCGTGTGCCTTTAGTGAACTATCCCGACAAGAATGCCACGGTCACCCTCAACGTTTTAAATTTGCCGCTCTCCGTCACGATGGAAAAGACGACCGACGGACTCTTTGTTCGCGGCAGTGCCAATCCCACGAGCGTGAGTCTTTTAGTCCCCTCGAAGGCCGAAGTGCTCTCCTGGATTACGGGCTCCCTCAAAACGGTGCGCAATCACCAGCTCGACTTACGTTATGAGCTGGAGTTAGAAACGCCCCTCTTAGTGGATACCGAACGCTTGGGTAAAGCCCTCGAAGTTTGGGCCCTCCCTGAAAAAATTAACGACACGAGTTTAGTCGAGGCCCAATGGTCGCTCTTACCGGCGGTCACGCCCGAATTACTCGCGCGCTCCAAGCACCTCGAGCTCGTGCCGAAAAATCGTGAAAAACTCACCACTTCGCATCGTTTTGAATTCAACGCGAAGCCGGGCACCTTTATCGTTTATCGCGTCAAAGACAACGTTCCGCTCTTAGACGGTGTTGCCCTTCAAAAAATGCCCATGGGGATTTTGCAAGTGTCGCAAGATCCTGCGAGTTTACAGTTCTTGCAGCCGGGCAATATGCTCACGACCTCCGGGGAGCGTGCCCTTACACTCGTGAGTACGGGGGGTGAACGACTTCACTGGCGCGTCGAACAAGTGCGTGATCCGTTTTATGCGCTCTTTAGCACGGAAAAGCCCGATTGGGAAAAAAACGCCTTAACCTCCACGATGGAACCGACGTTGCCCTCGCACACCGTGGCGAAAGAAGGAACCATTGACCTTCCGAAAGATCGTCCGAGCACCGACGCGAGCTTTATTGCGCTTAAACTCAATGATCTCACCGGAGCCAAACATTTGGGCGGGCTCTATCAAGTGCGTGTTGAATTACAAAAGTATCAACCCGCGCTCAAAGACTACACTACGGTCGACTCGGTCAATAAACGCATTTTGGTCACGGACTTGGCCGTTATTCATAAAGAAGGGGCGGATCAAACCCATCAAGTCTTTGTGGCGAGCTTAAAAACCGAAAAACCCATCGCGAATGCCAAAGTGACCTTATTGGGCGCGAATGGCCTACCCTTAATGAGTGCCGTCACGAACGCTGAGGGCGTCGCGACGCTCCCGAGCACCCGTGGGTTATTGCGCGAAAAAACGCCCACGGCCTTTATTGTGGACGATCCCAAAACGCACGATCAGGCGTGGCTCTCCGTTTTAAATAGTCAAAACCTCATTCGCCCCGAGAACACCCGTGGGTCGCTTGTCGCCCCTGAAGATCTCATGGCACTTGGATTTACCGATCGTGAGCTCTATATCCCAGGCGAAACGGTGCACTTAAGTGCGCTCATTGAACGCGCCGACTTTAAGGAACTCCCCGAAGCATTACCCATTACCTTTAAACTCTACAATCCCGAAGGGACGACGATCTTTGAAAAGACCCTCCCCTTGGGGAAGGCACGACTCTTAACGGCCGATTGGACCAGTAGTGCCACGTCCCTGGTGGGGCCCTATACCTTTGATGTGCTCGCGGGCGAGAATGTGCTCGCGAGTCGTCAGATTCAGCTCCAGAGCTTTGCCCCCGAAACGAGCACGCTCTTAACGACGATTCCGACCCTGAGCGCGGGTTGGGTAAGTACTCCCTCGGTTGAAATTCAAAACCAAGTCCTTCAGAACTTTGGAGCGGCAGCCCCTGGGACGCTCGTGAAACTCGAAGCCGACGTGATGCCCTTAACGACGTTTACGCATCCGAAGTGGCCTCACTTTACGTTCGAAAATCCTCAGGTAAGCGCCACCCAAAATGCCAACCCCGTCAAACTCCCGCTCGAGACACTCACCACGAAGGCCGACGGGAAAGTGGACACCCTCATTGATGCGCATTCCCTCCCTGGGGTGAGTCGTGTGGTGCTCTATGCCGAAGCGATCAATCCCCAAGGGGGCGAACCCACGCGTTCGATGAAGCGTTTTAACGTCAATACGCTCGAGAAAGTCGCAGGCTACAGTGTCTGGACCCAAGGGGTTGAACTCCATTACGTCCCTCAAAAGCATCCGCTCTTTTTAACGCTCGCCTTGGCCAATCAAGCCTTTGCGCCGCGCGGTCACGAACGCCTTCATGTGGAATTTCAAAAGACCGAACCCGTGACCGAAGTCTTTACCGACTCGCAAGGGATCTATCAGTACCGTGAAACGCTCTCGACGCATTTGCTCGATTCGCTCGAACTCGAAACCCAAACGAATGGACAGTCGCAAGTCGCGCTCCCGACGCTTGAACCCGGGAACTATCAATGCGTCGTAAAGGATGCCGAAGGCGCCACGCTGTTAACCGTGCCCTACCAAGTGGTTGCTCAAGGCTTGGACGAAACGCACGGGCAATTCTCCCCGAGCTTTATGCGTTTAAATACGGAACGCACCCATTACGAAACGGGTGAATCGATTGCGGCCGAAGTGGTCTCGCCCTTTGCGGGCTTTGCCCTCGTCACCTTAGAAAACCGTGATGTGATCGAATCGCACTGGTTCCCGATTGTGGAAGGCTACAACACCTTGAATCTCAAGGTGCCGGAAAAAGCCCAAGGCCGCACGTGGTTAAATGTGAGCTTGATTCGCTCGCTCAAAGAAAGCGAACGCTTTATTCCCGCGTTTCAAAATCAGGTCGTGCCGCTCGAACTCAATATGAAAGCGCGCGACATGGGGCTCTGTTTAACGAGTGAACAAAAACGAACCGAACCCAATCGGGTGAAGCTCACCCTCACGAGTGATCATGATGGGGAGGCGATTCTTTGGGGCGTGGACGAAGGGGTTTTAGCCCTTACCCATACTGCGACACCCGATCCGCAAGCGCGCTTTTTAAAGGATCGCGCCTTGGGCGTCAAGTCGCGTGAAACGCTCTCGCTTTTAATGCCCGAAGGCTTTAAATTGCCAAAGACTCCCATTTATGGGGGTGACCGCATTATGGCCCTCATGGCCAACGCCAAGGGACTCAATCCCTTCCGTCAGCCGGGGCTCAATACCGCCGTCTGGTGGGGCGGTCGTGTATCGCTCAAAAAGGGCGAACCCACAACCCTCGAAGCGCAATTCCCCCTCGAATTCTTCGGGAAAGTTCGCTTCATGGCCGTCGGGGCCAATAACGAACGGTTCGGCAGTGT
The DNA here is from genome assembly GCA_947253615.1 of uncultured Sutterellaceae bacterium. Classification (GTDB taxonomy): domain Bacteria; phylum Pseudomonadota; class Gammaproteobacteria; order Burkholderiales; family Burkholderiaceae_F; genus Sutterella. The sequence continues at coordinate 74 of CAMYAA010000076.1, read as the reverse complement.
TGAGCTCGATCAGACCATGACGCAACCCGTCATGCTGTCTCTTATACACATCTCCGAGCCCACGAGACCGTACT
>CAMYAA010000075.1 GCA_947253615.1 uncultured Sutterellaceae bacterium | reverse complement strand
GTATTCCGTCTGTAAACGCTGAGCCACAATTTCAAACTGAAGCACACCAACGGCGCCCAACATAATATTGCCGAATTCACCCGTAAAGACTTGAATGGCACCTTCTTCACCGAGCTCTTGAAGCCCCTTCTGAAGCTGTTTTGCCTTAAACGGATCCTTACTGCGAGCAGAACGGAATAATTCAGGCGCAAAATTCGGAATCCCCGTGAACTGAAGTTTTTCACCTTCCGTCAACGTGTCACCAATGTGGAGCTGACCATGGTTATAGATCCCAATAATGTCCCCAGCCACCGCATCTTCCATTAAAACACGGTCTTGAGCCATAAACGTCAAAGCGTTAGGAATCTTCATGTCACGGCCTTCACGCGTATGGAATACCTTCATACCCGGCGCATATCGGCCCGAGCATACGCGGAAAAACGCAATACGATCTCGATGACGTGGATCCATGTTGGCCTGAATCTTAAAGACAAACCCAGTGAAAGGCTTCTCCGTCGGTTCGACTTCACGCTCAACGGTTTGGCGAGGCTTCGGAGAAGGCGCCCAATCCACTAACGCATCAAGAACGTCCTGCACCCCAAAGTTATTCACCCCAGAACCAAAGAACACCGGGCTCTGTTGGCCTGCTAAAAACTTCTCTAACGAGAAAGGTTCAGTCGCGCCTTGAATCAAATCAATGGAATCACGAACGTAGGGCATTTCCATCGGGAAAAGCGAATCAAGTTCAGGATTGTTCAAGCCCTTAATGGTTTCAACATCTTTGGAAAGACGTTCTTCCCCAGGCGTAAAACGAACCAACTGATCCTTCATCAACGAGAACACCCCTCGGAAGGTTTTACCCATCCCGATCGGCCAAGTGATAGGCACGCATTGCAACTTCAATACGCTTTCAATTTCACCAATCACTTCTAAAGGATCACGAACTTCACGGTCAAACTTATTGATAAACGTAATAATCGGAGTGTTACGCATACGACAAACTTCCAAAAGTTTAATCGTTTGTGCTTCCACCCCCTTGGCTGCGTCAATCACCATCACCGCAGCATCCACTGCGGTTAAAACACGATACGTATCTTCCGAAAAGTCTTCGTGCCCTGGGGTATCCAATAAGTTAATCACGTGATCGCGATAACGGAACTGCATCACCGAACTCGTCACCGAAATCCCACGTTGCTTTTCAACTTCCATCCAGTCAGAAGTCGCATGACGTGAAGCTTTACGGCCACGAACGGCCCCAGCCATTTGAATGGCTCCACCAAAAAGCAATAACTTTTCAGTTAATGTCGTTTTACCCGCGTCCGGGTGAGAAATAATCGCAAAAGTGCGACGTTCTTCAACGTCACGCTTTAATGCTGGATTTGGACTCGTCATAATGTTTTGAACTCACTCTAGAGAGGCGCTATTCTAACCCCAAACGCAACTCAATGTCCCTTTCGGAGGTTAGCAAATGCACTGGCCATCGCCGTTTGAGGGGCCGGATTCGAGCGAGTGTTTTTATTTGAACTCGAGAAAGTACGCTTGCCACCCGAGGAAGACGAGCTGCGCATCGATAACGAAATACGCTTACGTGCGACATCCACTTCAAGCACACGCACCTTAACAATATCGCCAACCTTCACCAGCTCCTTGGGATCACTCACAAATTGATCAGACAATTCAGACACGTGAACCAGGCCATCTTGATGAACCCCAATATCCACAAATGCACCGAAGGCAGCCACGTTAGAAATAACCCCTTCTAAGGTCATACCTGGACGCAAATCGCTAATTTCATGCACATCTTCAGAAAAACTCGCCGTCTTAAACTCGGGACGAGGATCTCGACCAGGTTTTTCCAACTCGCTAATAATGTCCTTCACCGTTGGTACACCAAACTTTTCATCAGCAAAGTCACGAGGCTGTAACGTCTTCAATAACGTCGTATTGCCAATTAACTCTTGAACGGAATGCCCCGTGCTTTCAATAATGCGTTCCACAATCCCATAAGACTCGGGATGCACCGCTGAAGCGTCTAACGGATTTTCCCCGTGAACAATGCGCAAAAAGCCTGCCGCTTGTTCAAACGTCTTTTGGCCAACCCCAGGAACCTTCAATAAGTCATTACGGGAGCGGAATACCCCATGCGCCGTACGGAACTCGACGAGCGCACGCGCACGCGTGCTCGAAAGACCCGCCACATAAGCCAGTAAGGACTCACTCGCGGTATTCACATCAACCCCCACGGAGTTAACGCAATCTTCCACAATGGCCTGAAGTTTTTGAGCTAATTGACGTTGATCAACGTCGTGTTGATACTGACCAACACCAATGGCCTTCGGATCGATTTTCACCAATTCCGCTAACGGGTCCTGAAGTCGACGAGCAATAGAAACCGCGCCACGATAGCTTACGTCTAAATCTGGGAATTCACGGCTCGCTAACTCAGAAGCGGAATAAACCGAAGCGCCCGCCTCACTCACCACCACTTTCTGAACATTAGAAAGCTTTTCTTCGCGTAAAAGACGCGAAACAAAAGCATCCGTTTCTCGACTTGCCGTACCGTTACCGATCGAAATCAACGCAATCTGATAGGTTTTAATCAAATGCACAATGATTTTTTTCGCTTCTTGAAGCTGATGATCACTGCCAAACAAATAGATCACGGCTTTGTCTTTAAGGGCACCGGTGTTATCAATAACAGCCACTTTCACGCCCGTGCGAATCCCTGGGTCAAGACCCAACACCGCCTTTTGGCCCGCTGGGGAGGCCAGTAACAAATGGCGCAAATTCTGCCCAAAGATATTGATCGCCTCAGCTTCACTACGTTCACGTAAAGCGCCAAACAGCTCGGTTTCCATCGAGTTCGAAAGCTTGACGCGCCACAACCAACGCACGCACTGCAAAAGCCACTCATGTGCACCCTGACGTTCACGTCGAACACCAAAGTAATCCGCAATCAACTCCTGTTGTGCGCTTCCTTCTTCGTCCTCATCCACTAGGAGAGACAGTTGCAGGACCTCCTCCTCTCGACCACGAAACATCGCCATGGCTCGATGCGAAGGCACTTTACTAAAGGCTTCTTGGTAATCAAAATAATCCTGGAATTTCTCGCCTTGTGCTTCTTTCCCTTCGACGACCTTAGAAACCATCATCGCGTGCTTGCTAATAAACGTACGTAAGCTTTTAAGCAACTCGGCGTCTACCGACATAATGTCGGCCACAATATAACGAGCACCATCGAGAACCGACTTCACATCGGGCAAATTCTTTTCCCCATTTACATAGGCCAATGCCTGTGTTTCAGGATCTAACGTCTTGTCCTGCATTAACGCTAAAGCCAAAGGCTCAAGACCCGCTTCACGGGCCAAAAAGGCACGCGTACGACGCACGGGACGATAAGGTAAATACAAGTCTTCTAACAGCTGCTTGTTCATCGCTGCTTCGATTTGCGCGCGTAATTCTGGCGTTAATTTTTGTTGTGCTTCAATCGAGGCCAAGATACTCGCACGACGGTCTTCAAGATCACGGTGATACGCCAAACGCTCTTCAAGTTCGCGTAACTGAGCATCATCTAAAGAACCCGTCACTTCCTTTCGATAACGTGCGATAAAAGGCACGGTCGAGCCTTCATCGAGCAAAGTGACCGCCGCAGCAATTTGTCGTGGATGAACTTTTAATTCCGCTGCAATACGCTCAGCGATGAGTTGCTCTAATTCCATGAGTTTTCCTTCTTTTCCAACAAAATAAATGAAGCGGACGAATTCAAAAAAACTCGCCCGCCTATAACCATCAGCACCCAGGCTTAATGAACCGGCGCCAAACTCATTTCGATAATCTTACCAACGAGATTTTGGTCCTTCTGTTCGTAGGCCTGACGTCGCAAGCCGACATACGTCGGATGCGCAGCTTCGCCCTCTAACTTCGGCTCTTCATAGATAAAGCGAACAAATAAATGGCCTGCCTCAGGTTCCTCAATGCGTGCCGTCATCATCGATCCTGGCCATTGATAACTCGGCAAAACTTCGATTTTCATTTCACCACGCTCAGGGTAAAGCGTCACAACGTCTTTAACCTTAAACTGCGAGAAGTCCAATTCACGCTCAACTTTCACAGAGCCATCTGGCTGCGACGTTTCGTTGAGAACCTTCATGGACTCAAGGGGTTCAATAAATTCCGTTGCATTACGAGCAAAACATTCAAATCCCTTCCAAAGATCGGCATGCGTCATCGGACGCGCCCCTTCTATAGCAGGGACTTGAACAATGTGTTCATGAAATATTTCAAACATCTTTCTCACTCCTAACGATGACAAGCCAAGGTTCGATACCCGGTAATGTAACGCTCCAACCACTGACTATAGCGAGAAACCACAAAACTGAGCGAAAAATAAATTAACACAATGAAAACGTACCCTTCCACGAAATAATTTCGCCAGTACGCATCCCCTAAAGCCAAACCTAAACTCCCCGTCAAGTCATACATCGACACCACCGTCACCAATGAGGTGTCCATAAAACAGGACAGTAAACTATTAACAAACGCAGGAATGACCGCCACCAAGGCTTGGGGCAAAATGATTCGCGTATATAAATGCCAATTATTAAAGCCTAAAGAACGCGCCGCTTCGAATTGACCTTTGGGGATCGTTTGCAACCCGCCACGAACCGTTTCCGCAATATAAGCCGCCTGGAATAAAGTGATCGCAATGGCTACACGCCAAAAAGGATCAACTCGCATCTCTTCAGGCAAAAAGAGCGGAAAAATAAAAGCAGCCACAAACAAAACCGTAATTAAGGGCACCCCACGAGCAATTTCAATATACGCCGTGGAAAGACTCGAGATAACGGGCATAGAACTACGTCGTCCTAACGCCAATAAAATCCCTAACGGAATGGAGGCCGTCATACCAATCAATGTCAGAACGACCGTCAAAGGAAGTCCACCCCACATATCAGCATCAATGTGAGAAAGACCAAAAACGCCACCTAACATCAATGAGAAAAAGGCAATAAAAGCCAGAACCCATAAAAACAGAACAAAACGCCCTGCAAAACCATGCCAGAAGCGAGGAATCGCCGTAATGACTAGCATGACCATAATGATCAACGTCGCTAACGTTGGGCGCCATTGAAGCTCATAAGGGTAGCGTCCAAAAACAATTAAACGCCATTTTTCAACCACGAATCCCCAACAGGCCCCCGAGCTCGCTTTACAAGCTTCGACATTAGGCGTCCAAACCGCATCCCACAAAGCCCAACGGAGAATAAAAAATACAATAATGCTTAAAATCACTCCAAGGCCAACGGTTAAAACGCTCGCCCAAGGGGAATAAAACCACTTCTGTCGAATTCGTTCGCCCAAGCTCGTCGTTATTGCTTTCGTTTCACTCATAACACCACCAACTCTTTTTATAACGGCGAACGCGTGACATGTTTATTGATAGCATTCATGACAAGCGAAATCAAAAGGTTCAACAACAAATAAACCACCATGATGACCACGATGACCTCAATGGCTTGTGCGCTCACATTAATCGTCGTATTAGCCACACTTACTAAATCAGGATAACCCACCATCACGGCTAGCGACGAATTCTTGGTGAGATTCATATATTGGCTGGCTAAAGGTGGAATGACTAAACGCATCGACTGCGGGAAAATAATATAGCTAATCGTCTCCCAACGACTTAAGCCTAGCGCCAAGGCAGCATTCCACTGCCCTTCAGAGACCGAAGTCACGCCCGCACGAACAATTTCCGCAATCGACGCTGACGTAAAGAGCGTCAACCCTAACCATAAGGTTAAAAATTCAGGCGTTAACTGACCACCCCCAGTTAACGAAAAACGAGTCTTTTCAGGGAACTCCCATCCTCCGAAGGTCCCGCACAAGGCCCAAACACTGTCTCTTATACACATCTCCGAGCCCACGAGACCGTACTAGATCTCGT
>CAMYAA010000074.1 GCA_947253615.1 uncultured Sutterellaceae bacterium | reverse complement strand
CGAGATCTAGTACGGTCTCGTGGGCTCGGAGATGTGTATAAGAGACAGGTCCTATCTGTCAAAAAGTTAAGTCCATACGTTTAACGTTCAAAGCGTTGCAGAGGATGAGCTATATCGAAGCAAAAGAACAGCTATTGCCACCAGCCCAACGCCATAAATACATTTTTCTAACATTAACGGTTGAAAATTGTGCTGTCGTTAATTTGCGGGAAACTATTTTGATGATGAATAAGGCATTTAGGCGTCTACAAAGTTATCCATTTTGGAAGAAGTATGTCGCTGGGTACATAAGAAAAATGGAGGTTACAAGAAACCATAAGGACGGAACGGCCCATCCCCATTTTCATGTTTTGTTTATGGTTACGCCAGACTATTTTGATCATCAAAAACCCCAAGTTTCTCAGGACGAGTATTGCTTGATATGGCAACAAGCCATGGAGCTGAATTACAAGCCGATTTGCGATGTGAGACTGGTAAAACCCAATTGGAAAAAGGGGAAAATACCATCCGATCGGCTTTGGATGAATTGTTAAAGTACGCTCTAAAATTTGATAAAGCCTTAGTAGAGGCCCCAGAGTGGTTACTCGAGTATGCCAGTCAAATTCATAAGTTAAGAGCGTTTTTCTCCGGCGGATTATTGAAAGATGTCATTAAAGAAACGCTCACTGCTGAAGAAGCGCTGATTGATAAGGCCATGGAAGAGGGAAACCCCATTGATGAAGATTATGGGATTTATTGGTTCAAGTTTTGGAATAAGTATCAACAATACACAGGACACCGTCTAGAGCCGTAGATGAATTCTCCGGGTAGAGTGAGGATTTAGTGGATGTTGAGCGTTTAGAGGCCTGAGGCTTTTAAACGTGGCAGAGTTCATTGATGAAAAAGGGTGCCCATCGTTGTGATCGGCACCCTTCTTCGTTTTATTGAACTTCGTATTTATAGAAATAATTTTCGATGTTTAAACGGTATTTGTCAGCCGTCTTACGATCAGGAATCATATTTCTAATACGGATGTAATGACGACAAGCTTCCGGCTTGGCTTTGTTTGACGCACTCAGGATGGGTTCTGCATATTTGCGGAACACATCGAGCGTCATGGGTGAAGCTTTAATCAAGTTTTGGAAATCCTCATTCGAATTGGCTTCTGCTTCACGATCAGAGGACCAAGCTGGGGATACGAGAATGCGATTCGGATTTTCAATTTCAACATTGAAGAGGTATTGAATGCGATTCTTGTCATCCTGCCAGCAGGGTGGGTAACCGCCACCGGCTCGTCCCTTAAAGTAAGCTACCGCTTTTTGCGACTGATCCAAGGATTTCTTCAGCTCATCCACTTCTTTGACTTGCTCCTTATAGGAGTCTAACGTTCGCTTAGCTTGTTCCAAATTATTCTTCAAGTCTTGGAGACCAGCCAACTCTTTTGTCGAGACTAAATTTTCGCCATTACTAACGTCTTTAGAGGCTTGTTTCAGTTGTTCCACGAGCTTTTGAGGATCGAGTTTCTGATAGGACTCTTTGAAGCCATCTAAAGCAGCCTGCCCCAAGATAAGAAGAATATCGGCGTCTTTCTTCGAAATACGAAGACGGTTGTTTAAACATTTCACACAAGGCGCCAAAGCATTGTCGATAGGATCGTCTGGATCTAATGTGCAAGGCGTTCCCTTGGTCAGTTGAGCGATTAAACTCTCAATCTTTCCGTCCTGCTCCTGAATTTTATTTTTTTGTTGCGCGATTTCTTCGAGATGCTGAATGATCTCTTGACGCAACTTTTCCAGTTCTTTTTGTCGAGCATCCAATTCATTCTTTTGAACTTCGAGTTGATGTTCTTGAGAATCGATCTTCATGCGTTGTTGCACGATCGCCGGCCCCAAAAGAAGAATGAGGATCATGATGATCGTGAACGCAAATTCCGTCAAAGATAGGTGGAATACGTCGTTAGAGTCTTTCATAGCAACTTATTTCTTGAAAATATTCCACGGGAATTTCGAAGGCGTCTTAATCTTAATGCTCGCTTCGCTTAGCTTTTGGGTCAGCTTTTCATATTCCTCGTTAAAGGCCTTTGTTTTGTCTTGGCTAGCGACAACTTGTTGAGATAAAGCCTGTAAGCGTTCGGACAATAGGTTGGTATTGGCTTCTACTCGTTGTCCCATTTTTTCGAAATTCTTAAACGGAGCTTCCGCTTGATTAAGAGTATGTGTTAACGTTTGAAGCGAATCCGTCGTGTGAGAGAGCTCGTTAGAGAGTTTTTCAAGGGTGTTTTGGTACTGATCTTCTAAGGACTTAAACGTGGCCTTGATACTTTCATCCGTTTTCCCAAAACTGTTTTCATAGTGTGAGTGAATATCTTCAACTTCTTTGAGTGTGGCACGACTTAAATCACTAACAGCATCCAAGCAGTGTTGCGTAATCTTTGCCTGTTGTCCCAAGAAATCTTTTTGAATGGTTTCACGTTCGGCGTGAATTAACTCCAGACCCTCTTTCAAATGTTGATTGAAATTGTCCACGCTATTTTTCATGGATTTTTCTAAGGTGTCAGAGACTGACTTCACAGAGCTTTCTAGCGCAGATAATGAGTTTTTAATGCGAGTTTCTGATTCTTCGAAAAGTTGCTTATGCGCTTCTTTTAGGAATTGAGTATTGGCATCAATGTCGGTGATTTGACGCGACATTTGATACTGCATTTGGTTGGAGAGTTCTTCAAACTGATGTAATGAAACATTGAGCAGATTATTGAGAAGCGCAAGATTTCTGCAGTTGGCTTGAATAATGATGGAAATGTCATCATCAGGACTGACTTCTAGTGCTTTGTCGGCAAAGGAGTCATCTTCATCTCCGTAGTAGGGAAGGTTGTTCTCAGGGTGGTTTGGATCGCTCTTCGCATCGCCCTGCTTGCCATTGTTGGTGGAGGAATAGTCACCAATGATATTGTGCGAGTGCTTGTTATAGAGATTGATGGCAATACGAACCGCTAACCCAATTAACGTACTAACCATGGCGGCAGCAAATCGAGTCGCAATAGCTTGGATCTCAACGCCACGAAGACCGACGTCAAATAAAGCAATAACGATGGTCGATAGCGTAAATAAGAAACCTAAGTAATAGCAACTGTCACCGAAGATCGTTCGCAATTCTCTGGTATTGTTTTTAACACTAAACCAGCCCACTACGATGTAGGCGATCATGACTCCGAGCGGCAGGAAAAAACCTAGAATCCAAGGGGAGACGAGGGAAAACGCAAGAATAGAGGCTAAGACTTTAAAGATAAAAACACAGAAGAAAATCCCTGTGAGGTGCTTAGCAAAAAAAGAGGAGTATGAAGTATTCATTATTGACCAAGATTGTAGGTTTCGGTGACACTTGCACCTGCGTTAGAGAAGAACTTTTGCCAAAAATTCAAGGTGCTCATTTTCTGTAATTTCGGGTTATTGTTGAAAATGTTGATCGTGACCTCGACGTCGGGCATGTAAGGCTTGTGTTTAGCAGCGTAATCCGACTTGGAAAAGTTTTTATAGTTCACGGAATTTTTATACATACTGAACTCTGGGACGTGTTGAAGCATGTCGGAGAAAATGATCAAGTGACGATTTCCGGCAATGTTCCATTTCTCAAAAGAGTTAACGCTAATGCTTTGAATGGATTCAATAATGGGGGAGCGTTTGGCGGATACGTCCGTGTTGATTAGGTTGTTGATAATGAGCTGTAGCGGCTTGTTGTATTCCTTTTCGAACTTGCGTTGAATACGACGTTTATTTTCCGTTAACTCATCCGCATCACTACCATCACGCGTTTTACAGTGTGAGAATACAGGGGCTTTATAACTGCGTTCTTCTTCGTTGAGTTTGTATATTTCCAATAAATCCCCGGGGGATAATTGGGCAGCAATGTTATTGACTCCCACTTTAAAAGCATCAATTTGCTGAGGCGTCAAGGGATCTGTGGTATCAACGAGAATAACAGTATGCGAGTGCGGGCTTACTTTGCCATTTTCAATGGGGCAAGCCGTGACCTTATCAAATTCAGGTTTCTGAAACCCTAGATAAATCCAGTAACCTAAACCAGAAAGCACTGCGATAACAAAAATAACTAATGCAACGACGCCTGCAATCACGTCAACGTTGCTTTTTTGGGAAACATACTTACTCATAATCTTGCTTCTTTGCAGAATCAAAAACCTTCATGTTTTCTTCAAACGCTCTTGTGATGTTTAATTTCAAGTCGTCTGAGGTGATCATTAAAAGATCAACATCACGGGTTAGGCGTTCTAATTCTTCGTAATTGTCAGTAATTTGAGTACATACGATTTCAGGACAATCTTTCGCAATATTGATGCACGGCTCATCGAAATAGGCCGGAGGGGTGGTGCGGCGATGGTTGCTATTTTCTTGACGATAAATGCCAATGAGACTCTCAAAGACGGTTTGGCTATTGATCTCAAGCGTTTTGTATTCTTTAAGAATGGCTTCTTTGCTTAATAGGAAAGTTTTAAAACTGTGAAGATTTCTCTTAGCGAGCTCAACGTCGGTGATGAGATCGTTGATAGCTTTGGTTTTAGAGGTTTCAATTTCTTCGCGACAATGACGCAAAATGTCATCAAGATGTGTGCTAGTTTCTTGAAGCATGTGGAACTTCGGGCTCAACCCAACGCAAGGGTCAAAGAAGTGGTATCCCTCAAAGGCAGCGAAAACCCCAGAGAAAATAGTGATCATAAACAAGAGCCAACTGCTGAGGCTTGTGAGACCAAATGGATCGGCTAGTAGTCTAGTAAAGCCTAAAGTCATCGGGTCCTCATTTTCAACAATGCCCATGGCTTCTCGAAGGTGAGATACACCAAGTGCCATAAAGGAAATTACGGCAATAACTAAGATAACCCCAACGATGCCGGTGAGTTTCGAGAAAAATCCTTTGCGATTGAGGTATCGGACAAGGCCCATGCTAATAATAAAATTAGCAACGACATTAATCAGGGAAGCAATAACCGCATAAAGCAACCCTCCGCTAAGACCGCTATCAGAGCCTTCAGCAAAGAATTTGGCATTGAGGCCGCCTTCGACAACAATGATAAGGATTAATAACAAAATCATTACGAAGGACTTTAATTTTGAGCTGGTGTGAACAGGACGATGAATGTCTTGTTCTTCACAAAAAGAATTAAAGGCATCTAATGCGAGTCGGTACTTCTTTTTGGCGTTTTGAAGCTCAATGTTGTTGTCTTTAATCGTGTTAGAACATTCACGATTAAATTGTTCAGGACGGAGCTTGGCATTACTAATGTTCGAAGAGATTTTTTTGCTCTCTTCGGCCATATTGTTTTCATAGTTAGTAATGTTATCCATCGCGTACTTATGCGCATTCGTCATGTAGTCGCGAATAGTTGTATCAATAATTTTTTCGGTGCCAAAACGATTCGTTAAGTTGCTGGCAGGTTGCTCAGCATGGGCATCCTTATGCGCTAGTTCAACGAGACCTAACTCGGCACTTAAACGATGAGGATCCGGCACACTTAAATGATCTTTAATGATCTCTGTCTGCACAACCACTTTTTTCGTGGCTTGCTTTTAAGTTCTATGCCAACAGCAGTCCCAGCAACGACATCACCATTGGAGTTTGTTTCGTTGCTCTCATTATTTTGAGGTTTGTTCTTATTAAAAAACATGGATGACTCGAGTTATTAATGGTGAGTTGAACCTAATGAATATACGCAAGTCATTTTATTTTTCTACGAGAACAATCCCTGACGAAGGTGTCGTTTTTGCTGTGTTTTAGCAATCTTGTTGATAATAAAGCAGATTTGTTGGATATGTAGAAACGACAATTCACTTGCTCAAGAGGGGGTTTATTTCTCAGAATAAATTAAATAGAAGTTAACAATATTAATTATATCGTTTGTTATATTGCTGTCTCTTATACACATCTCCGAGCCCACGAGACCGTACTAGAT
>CAMYAA010000073.1 GCA_947253615.1 uncultured Sutterellaceae bacterium | reverse complement strand
ATCTACACACTGCATATCGTCGGCAGCGTCAGATGTGTATAAGAGACAGGCCCCAAGAAGCCTCGAAAACCTCACAATTTCGTTGCAGTGCGTGTCAAAGTGTTTTTAGCTTTGAACAAACGCACGGGGTCGAACTCTCCGAGAGCGATTATGTGAAGCTATCCGCCCTCGAACGCCCCGAGGCCACACGCCTTCGCGCGTCAACGCTCGTCACGCCGCAGCCAAGTGGCCCCACCTTGAGCTTACGTAGCGAAGGGGATGCCACGACGCCGCCCGTGAAAATTGGAGAAGCGCGTCAGGAACCCTCGCTCGGGATCGAATCGAGTCCCGCTGAGCCCGCGAAAACCCCCGAAGCCAAAGGGGAAGCGTTGATGAAAACGCTTCAGGCTGACGTGCAAAGCTTTGAAAGTGAACGCGCCCCCGAGGAAGCGCCTCAATCCGGCGCCCATCCTTTCTGGCGTTTTCTCTTCGTACTCGCCCTCTTGGCCTTGGCCCTCTTAGCGTTACTCGTCCTTAATCAGAAAGTCATCGAAGCCGCCCCGGCGCTCGAACCCGTTTACGCTAAAGTCTGTCGCCAAGTGCCCTGTCCGGGCTTTGTCTGGCAAGACAATGCCGTCTTTGATGCCGTCGCCACGTTAAACGACGTGGGGGCTAAAGCCCAACCCGAGGGCCAAAACACGGTCTACGAACCGACAATCGCGGTCACGCTCACGAACACGTCCGATCGTCCTCAACGCTTACCCATTCTCAGTGTGCGCTTTAAAGATGCCTCGGGCGAAACCATCGCTGAACGCGTGATTGAACCCTCGGACTACGGTTACGCCCAAAAGAATGTGGTGAAACCCAAAGGCGTCACGCTCGTGGATATCCATGTGCTCACGCCTTTACCGTACGAGCCCCATAGCGTCGAAGTGGCCCCGGTCGTCAATCAATAAGACACTCGATCCCTGTCGGTCAAACAAAAACGGCGAACGCTCTTTGGAGGGTTCGCCGTTTTGTTGGAATTCGAAGTCGATTAGAAAATAATTTCAACGCCACTCGACAACGGAATCACAAAGTTATAAAGCACTTGAATCACGATAAAGACAATAATCGGGGATAAGTCAAAGCCGGCAATCGGCGGAATAAAACGACGCACCGGACGCAAGAACGGATCGAGTAAAAACTGAAGCGTGTAAGTCATGTTCGCGCCAGGACGCACCCACGAGAGCACGCACCAAATAATGAGCCCCCAATACACTAAGCTCAAGAACCAACGACACACGAGCGCAATCGGCGTAATCCAGAGCATGAGCGAATTAATCGTCATCACACCAAACCAGACTTCCACAAACATGCTCACGAAAGCGACGATAAACACACTCACTAAACTCGGTAAGTGAAGACGACCAACCGTCGGAATAATCATCCCTAAAGGCTTCACTAACCAATCCGTCGTGCGACGAACCACTTGATAGAACGGATGCGCAGGACTCATCCCAATCCCAAACATCCAACAACGCAAAATTAAAAAGAACCCCGCGAGGCCCAACAGTACCGTGGCCACGAAATGCGCGGACGATAATAACAGTGCGGTAATCGATAAACTCATCATCGAGACATCCTTATTTTGTTTGGCTGATTATACCGAGCCTCAGGGTACGGCGAACGGCTTTGTTACCACTCGTAGCCCCTTGGGAAGGGTTTGCGAAAAACGCGCCCAGTCGAAATAAGGACCTGGATCGATCTTTCGCCCAGGGGCAATAAACTCATGGCCCGTCACCCATTGAATCGGATGACGTTGCGCCAAGAGCATAACGACGGTCGATAAGGCTTGATATTGCTCGTCGGTAAAGGGCGTTTTTTCATTGCCTTCAAGCTCAATACCACAGGAAAAATCATTGCAGTTGGTGCGGCCCTCAAAGGAGGAGACCCCCGCATGCCACGCACGCGACAAGGTCGACACAAATTGAACGACCTCGCCCGTGCGGCGAATAAAGAAATGCGAGCTCACTTCAAGCCCTTGGAGCTCGGCATAAAACGGATCTTTGCTCGTGTCTAAACGCCCCATAAAAAGCGCTTCAACATCGTCCCCCTCGAAAACGCCCGGCGGTAACGAAATAAAATGCAACACGAGTAAATCAATAGGCATCCCCAGAGGACGCTCATTTTTAAAGGGGGAAGGCGAGAGACGATACGTTAGAGGACCGTCACCCTCAAGAAATCCCTTCGCATTAATCGCTAACACGAACCTAGTTCCTCGTTATCGATGCGAAGCGCCATGCGCGTCTCGACAGGCCTTTGAACAATAGGCCTTGTCCTCACGCCAAAGCGCCTCCGACTCCTTGAAGTACGTACCACAGTGCGCACAAGGAATCATCACCGCCCCTTCGGCCTTCGAGGGCAGGCCCGCTTGACGACGCTGCGCTCGACGTAAACGCTCTAACTCCTCACGCTCTTCGTTACTTAAACGAGAACGCATGCGTCGAGACCACCACGCGACGGCCAACGCAATTAAAACCAATAGGATGAGGGTATAGCGTCCCATAAAACCTCACTCACGATTAACGTAACTGAAAGAGCTCAATGACCATGCTGTAGCCAAAGTAGGCTAAAACAAAAATCGCAAACCCAGCCCAGAACCAGCCCAAGGCCTTCTTGGCACGCCAGCCCGCAATCGTACGGCCCAATAACAAAATGCCAAAGACAATCCAAGCTAACCACGTCAAAATCGTCTTATGGTCAAAGTGCACCCACACGTGATAGTGCTCTTGCGTGGCAAAGGCCCCAATGATTAACGTTAAGGTAATAAAGGCAAAACCCACCGAGACAATACGGAAGAAAATGCGTTCCATCACCACGAGCCCCGGTAACGAATTCAAGAAACGATTTTCGCTTTCTTGACCCATGGGCGCCTTTAATTGTCGATTCAGAAGCGTTAATAAAACCGCTTGAATAAAGGCAATGAATAAGAAGGAATAGGCCGCAATCGCCACTAATAAGTGAAGTCGGAACAGGAGCGAAAAATGCGTCATGTCCGTGGCCATTTTCGAGAGGTCCGTCCCAGGAAAGAGCAGTGGCAAGAGCGCCGCCACACTCAAAATAACGAGCATGATCCCAAACTGCGCATGAAGTCGATGAATCCACGTTTCAATCACAAAGATCAAAATCGCTAAGAAACACACTTCCGCCGCCACATAGCCAAAGCCAATGAAGATCTTTTCGCCACGGAACATTTCGGCATGCAAAGCCAGAGCTTGCAAAATCACCCCGATAATCACGGGCCAGCGTAACCAGCTCGGAGCTTCCGTGCCCTCACGCATCGAGCGTAAGATGTTAATACCGGACCACAGATATAAACCCGAGGCTACAATCGTACAAAGCGTCAAGAAATTCATAAATCCTGGTCACGTTGGTCAAACGTGTACCACTCCCAAGAGTCCAATTAGTTACAACGATATTTTGTTTTGTTGAGTCGTGCCTCGGGGTCAACCACGAGACTGATCCTCACATTTTAATCATTATTGCCTTAAAGTTTTACTCTGAGCAAATTAAAAGACACTTACTTCATCGAAAAAAAACACGTTTTTGACCCTTTTTCGTAACCCATTGAGGGAACCTATGAGCGCGTTTGGACAAAGCTTGTGCAAAAGCCCTCTCGGTCCACTAAAATAAGACGTTTAGGTCGCCCTTATCAAGGGCGAGGTTTCTTCCCTCCCGATTTTTCTTCAGAATTCTAAGGACACAACATGCTCGATTCGTTAAGCCAGCGTCTCGCTAAAGTGGTTAAAACCATGCGTGGCCAGGCACGCCTCACGGAAAGCAACACCAAAGATATGCTTCGTGAAGTCCGTCTCGCCCTTTTAGAGGCTGACGTCGCGCTTCCCGTCGTTCGTGAAGTGCTCGCTCGTATTAAAGAAAAGGCGCTCGGCCAAGAAGTCGTCGGCAATTTAAATCCGGGTCAAGCCTTGGTGGGTGTGGTCCAGGACGAACTCACGCAAATCATCGGTGGGGACGTCCCCGCGGAAGAACGCGACATTAACTTGCGTAGCCAACCCCCGGCCGTCATTTTATTGGCGGGCTTACAAGGGGCTGGTAAGACGACGAGTGCGGGTAAGTTAACCAAGTACTTAATTGAAGAAAAGAAAAAGAAAGTCATGACCGTCTCGGCGGACGTGTATCGTCCGGCCGCTATCGATCAGCTCAAGAGCGTGACGGAACAAGCCGGTGGGATCTGGTTCCCGAGTAGCGTTAATGAAAAACCGTTAGCCATCGTCGAAGGCGCCTTAGCCGAAGCCCGTCGTCGCTTCTATGACGTCTTAATCGTGGACACGGCTGGTCGCTTGGCCATTGACGAAGCCATGATGAACGAAGTCGCTGAACTCCACGCGGCCTTAAAGCCCGCGGAAACGCTCTTCGTGATCGACGCCATGCTCGGTCAAGACGCGGTCAATACCGCTAAGGCCTTTAATGATCGATTACCCTTGACAGGGACGATCCTCACGAAAACAGACGGCGATAGCCGTGGGGGTGCGGCCCTCTCCGTGCGTCAAATCACCGGTAAGCCCATCAAGTTCGTGGGCTCGGCCGAAAAATTAACGGGCTTTGAACCCTTTAACCCCGAAGCCATGGCCTCCCGAATCTTAGGGATGGGCGACATTGTCGGGTTAGTCAAGGACGTTCAACGCTCCATCGACGTGGCCGAAGCCGAAAAACTCGCGCAAAAAATCGCCAAGGGCGATCATTTTGACTTGACGGACTTCCGCGCTCAGCTCATGCAGGTGAGCAACATGGGAAGCTTCTCGGGGATTTTGGAAAAACTCCCAGCACAATTTGCTCAAATGGCCGATAAGGTCAATGACGCGGACGCCAAGAAAATGGTCGGTCGCACCGTCGGGATTATCGACTCGATGACCCCGCGCGAACGCAGCAAGCCCGAATTGATTAAGGCCAGTCGTAAAAAGCGTATTGCCCAAGGGGCGGGTGTCTCGGTGCAAGAAGTCAATCGCTTACTCAAGCAATTCGAACAAACGCAAGATATGATGAAGCGTATGAAGCGCGGCGGTTTAAGCAAGATGATGCGCGCCTTGGGCTCCATGGGGCTCGGTAAGGGCGGCTTCCCTGGCATGGGACGTTTTTAACTCGTTTTCTCTTGACCAAAGCACCTCTCGGGGTGCTTTTTTCCCAAAAGGTTTAGGCGTGGCCCAACGAATTATCGGAATTGACCCTGGGTTAAATCACACAGGATGGGGCATTATCGAAGTTGATGGCCCTCACCGCCGCTATATTGCCGGGGGCACGATTGAGCCCCCAAAAACCAACTTGGCCCAACGATTGCAAACCATTCATCAGGGCTTGTTCGAACTCTGCGAACGCTTTCAACCCGAACTCGGCGCTTGTGAAATTGCGTTTGTGAATCGTAATCCGCAAAGCACCATGCTCTTGTGCCAAGCGCGTGGAGCGGCATTATCCGCCCTCGGACGCTTTGGTTTGGAGGTCGAAGAGTTCGAACCCTCCGTCGTGAAAAAAAGCATTGCGGGCAGTGGACGCGCGAGTAAAGAAAATGTGCAAGCGGCCATCGTGCTCTGGCTCCAACTCGAGACGACCTTGGAAAAAAGCCCGGACATGGCGGACGCCCTCGCGATTGCCCTTTGTGCCGCTCACCATCAACGACTCGGCGCCCTTCAAGCCTCGAGCCCCTCAACGGGACTGTCCGTTTATGCGAGTGCACGAAGCCACAATCAAGGAAAACGCTCCCGCGCACAATGGACCTTGTTTGTCTCGAGTAAAAAATAACGCCCTTTGTGGCACGGTTAAAAGGAACCTTTCATCATGATCGGACGTTTACGTGGCCAACTCGTGGCCAAAAATCCTCCTCAGATTCTTATTGACGTCGCAGGCGTCGGCTACGAGGTCGATGTCCCCATGTCGACGTTTTGCAATTTGCCCGAACTCGGTGCGAACGTGGTGCTGTCTCTTATACACATCTCCGAGCCCACGAGACCGTACTAGA
>CAMYAA010000072.1 GCA_947253615.1 uncultured Sutterellaceae bacterium | reverse complement strand
TAGAAATACGTAAATTTGAAAAAAATTACCCTACTGACTTCTTTGAAACCATTAAGCGAGAGCAAAAGTCCAGTGCAGCCTAATTTATAAGAGAGGGGGACGATGCATGAAATGCAGTGTGATAGATACACCAAAATAGGCCTAGCGTTGATCTAGCACCTTAGCCATTGAGCGGTCGTCGGATTAACGCATTAAAGCCGTCTTTCGGACGCATATAAGCATCCAACCAAACCTTTAACCCGGTATTTCGAAGAAGCGTTTGCTTTCCACGAACGGCCATGGCCAAAGCTTTCTTTTGCCCAACCAGTACAACGAGTTTTTTACCACGAGTCACGCCCGTATAGATAAAATTGCGTTTGAGCATCACATAGTGCTGCATCGTGACTGGCAATACCACTATCGGACACTCACTCCCCTGAGACTTGTGAATGGTCGTAGCATAACAAAGTACTAACTCGTCAAATTTCCCGTACGGGTACACAACCGAGCGCCCGTCAAAATCCACCGTCAATTCATCTTCTTCATCATCAAGTCGTGTCACAAAGCCGATGTCGCCATTAAAAACGTCACGATCATAGTTGTTTTCGATTTGCATCACCTTGTCGCCGACCGAGTACTGCGTGCCAAACTTCGTGACGCTCGACGCGTTGGGGGGATTTAACGCGTTTTGCAATTGCGTATTTAATGCCCTCGCCCCTGTACCGCCGCGATTCATCGGACAAAGCACCTGAATATCCTCAATGGGATTGACGTTATAAGCTTTGGGGAGACGCTCTTTGACCAAGGTTGAGATCACTTGAGGAAGTTGCTCAGGGTCTTCAACCGATAGGAAATAGCAGTCCCCACGATCTTCTTTCGTTGGGAACGTGGGCATCTGGCCTCGATTGATTTGATGCGCGGCCTTAATGATCCAAGAGGACGCAGCTTGACGGAAAACCTCCGTTAAAGGAATAACAGGAACCGTGTTCGAGTCAATTAAGTCGGTCAAAAAGGCGCCCGGGGCCACTGAGGGCAACTGATCGACGTCACCCACGAAGATAACGGCTGAGGCGCGATCAATCGCCTTGATGAGATTATTCGCTAGAGGAATGTCGACCATGGAGCATTCGTCCACCACTAACAAGTCGGTTTCAAGAGGATGCTCTTCGTTGCGTTTAAACGTCATACTGGCTGGATCAATTTCCAACAAGCGATGAATGGTCTTTGCTTCCATGCCCGAGGATTCGGTTAAACGTTTGGCCGCACGACCCGTCGGTGCGCAAAGTGTAATCTTGACGTTCTTGGCTTGAAGAATCGTCAGAATCGCCTTCACGATCGTGGTCTTACCCACGCCCGGACCCCCAGTGATCACCATAACTTTCGAAGATAATGCGGCGGCCACCGCTTG
This sequence comes from uncultured Sutterellaceae bacterium, assembly GCA_947253615.1. GTDB lineage: Bacteria > Pseudomonadota > Gammaproteobacteria > Burkholderiales > Burkholderiaceae_F > Sutterella. Next base: position 4,665 of record CAMYAA010000072.1, on the reverse strand, counting down.
ACGTTGACTCTCAGCTAACGTCAAACCGAGCTTTTGCTCGACCCAAGGAAGTGCCTTGGCGGAATCAATCTGAGGCCATGGCGGGAAACTCTTCGTAAGCGCAATGAGTTTCTCAGCAATGCTTTTTTCCGAGTGATATAACGACGCTAGGTAAACGCTATTGGGTTGCGGAAAGTCCGCTTCAATTAATTCCCCTTCGGAAATTTCGTGATCAATAGCGGCTGAAATGATTTCTTCGGGAATCTCAAGCAGTTCCGAGGCTTGGCTCACTAAGGTTTTACGATCGAGATAACAATGACCTTGATTACTCGAAGCCTCCGAGAGCGCATAAGCCACACCGGCTCGTGCACGAATGGAGGACGTGGATTCGATCCCGATATTTTGAGCAATAGTGTCCGCGGACTTGAAACCAATGCCCCGAATGTCTTTCGCTAATCGATACGGATTTTCTTTAACAATCTTGACGGCGTCTTGACCGTAACACTTATAGATACGGACCGATTTAGAGGTACTCACGCCATGGCTATGCAAAAAGACCATGATTTCGCGAATGACCTTTTGATCGGCCCAACCGGACGTGATTTTGGCAATGCGTTTAGGGCCAATCCCTTTTAAGCCTTTCAAACGTTCTGGCGCGTGTTCGATCACGTCGAAAACTTCTGTACCAAACGCCTTCACAAGGGTTTGGGCACAAAAGGGGCCAATGCCCTTTACCATACCGGAGCCTAGATACTTTTCAATCCCATGAAGCGTGGTTGGCGCATGAATGCGAAGAAATTGAGCGCGAAACTGACGACCATACTCTTTATCAACAATCCATTCGCCCGAAGCCGTGGCGTATTCGCCTGGCGTGACCGTAGGCGTATAGCCCAGACATGTCACAAGATCTCGCTCCCCTTTCACTTTGAGCCTCAGAACACAATAGCCATTTTGCTCGTTGTGATAGGTCACACGTTCAACGAGCCCACTGAGGGATTCAAAAGTTTTTTACTCAGCCTTGGGCGAGGGGTCGGAAGAGAAGGTAGACATCAACAAATATCCTGCTGAGCTAGGGATGGTCAGTCATTAAATACCTTCAATGTTAACTGATCTAAATAACCGACCTCAGGCCAATAGAACACGCACGTTGCCTCGACTGTCTTTTGATTGGTGATGAACCCATATTTCGAAGAGTTACACCCCTTCAACTTTTAAAGACAATACCTTTCTCGATAAATTTGAAAACACAAAAATCGGGCATTTCCAATATGGAATTTCGTTCCGTATTGCTTTTTATACCAGCCTCTGCAAACTCCCCTACGCTCTCAAACATCAAGAATGACGGCTAATCTAGACGGATGATGTTTTGAAATTTGGGAATGACCTTGAGAGCCGTTAACAAGTTTTTCAAAATGTAAACCATCTACGACAAAAGACTTAAAGTTAATTACAATCCCAGACCAGGTTTGTATTTTCATTTTTTCAAGCACGAATTGCAGAACGTCAATGCGTGTTGTTACATGAGATTGCGACCTATTTTTGTTTTAGGCCCTTCTGTTTAGAAGGATGTTTAACAACAGAACCTATCGACAGACCGCCTCACTCTGAGGACAACCGGCTGTCAGTCTACTGGCCATCGAGCGGTGACTTTAGCTTCTGTTTTTTTTGAGGAATGCCGCTGTCTTAGCGTGCGCAGCGATCAAACGTTGTGGCTGCTTTGACCCCCAAATGCTTTTTTCTCACGAGTGTTTTTTAAACCTTCGTTGAGACTCAAACATTTTTAATGCGACTCGCTTATCGGAGAGACCCAGGTGTGGGCTATCCGAGGGGTACCTCTACTCAAAAAAAACGATGATGAATGCTAAAAACCCTTGGGGTTGTGCCAAACCTTTGGTGCACTCCGCTCACAATTCGGCCGACCTTCTTTTGGTTTCAACTACCCACGCTGAGGACTTCAACGACAAGCTTGTTGATGTGCTTCAACGTGATCCTTTGGCGTGTCCGCTTGGGTTGCTCTATGCCCAAGGGGTCATGCCCCAAGATCCTGCCCGTCTAACGCAACGTTCTTAACAGAACGATGTTCGGGCTCACCACCCCCTTATCTACTCAAACGTCTATCGGAGCGACCTTAGTGTCAATCCGAGGGGCGAACTCACCTATGAAAAAACCCATGATGAAAAAGAAGAAACCTCTCATCCTCGCTTTGTCTTTTGCCATGTCTGTCATGGCGGCTAATGCTCAGAATGCTGAGCTCAGTAAATCAACCATCACGCTGGCCAATATCAACGACGGTAAGGTTGTTCTTTCAAAAGCAGAATCAACTCTTAAAGGAAACGGCACTCTCAATAGCAACAGTGACAAAGGTCTTGTTGCTATGGGATTTGGTGGCAACGAAAGGGTTCAAGCCACACCTAGCTTAACGATCAAACTTAATGGGGATGGCAAAGAATCCCAGCGCAAGCAATACCACGGACTTGCTGCGGTTAATGCAAACGGAAAAACAGTAAATGGTTCAACGACGTTTACGTCCGACGTGAGCGTTACTGTTAATAATGGAAGTAGCGCCTTCAAAGGGAAGAATGTATTAGAAGATAACATTGCAGCTTCCGGTGTGCTTGTTGCTTTAGACGGTAAGTTAAATAACAACAAACCCCAAAAATACACGGTTATCTTTGAAAAAACGCTCGGTGTTACGATTGAAACGAACCCCAGTGGTAACAATCAGAAGCCTGTGCTTGCTGGCGGTTTAATCCTGAAAGGATCCAGTCAAGCAAACATTACTACGACCGTTAAGGACAAACTCTATAGCAAGGTGTTCAACAAGGATCATTCCGTTGACAACCTCCTCCAGGGTGTAAATGTATCTGGTGATCTTGACAGTAAAGTAGCCCTATATACGAAAAAAAACGAACATCTCTATTAAAGGCCAAGGTCCTGAAAGCCAGGCTAACGGCATTTACCAGCAAGCTACCAAAGGCAGTCAAAGCACCGTTGAAACAGGTGACCTAAACGTAATTATTAACTCTAAGGGTAGCTATCCGAGTACGGGTATTTACACCTTTACGGGCGAACGAAATATTACCGAGCAGGAACGTAATAAGATCGACACCGCTCGACGTGTTTATGAGAACTTGTCGTTCCTCTATTCTGAGGAAAACAAGGACATGGCAGCAATTGCAGACATTGCTCACTTAACTAGTGAAACATACAACGACATTAAATTATTAGCGGATAGCTTCGATTCTAAAGTCTTCAACAATGAAATGTTGACGCGTCCTGACGCCCCAATTTTGTACGGCATCCGTATCCATAAGCTCATCAAAGACGCCCTCAACGTTGCGCTGGACACCTCCAAGAGCAACTTATGGGTAAAAGGAAAAACAGCTATTGAGGTTATCAATACACAAGGTGCAGCTCATGCCCTCTCCTTGCACGTCTTTGATGGCGCAACGGCCGATCAGCATTTTGATAAAGACGTTACCTTGACTGTCAAAGGCGAAAAGCAGTCAAGCGCCATCAACATTGAAAACATGGATGGCCACGTAACCCAAACGTTTAATGCCCCAGTCACGATTAACGTTAAACCAACAAAAAAGGATCCCTCTTACGCTTTAAAGCTTTCTAGTGAAGGTCCGTCCACAACGACGATCAACTTTAATAAGGGCGTAACTAGTAACGCTGGGTTTGTCGTTAATACCAAAGACAATCACCGTTGGAGCGAGCAGAAGGCTACGCTCAACCTTAATGGTCCGGTCAATATCAATATGAAGCAGCACCATCTTGAGGAGGAAGAAGGTCATCACCCATACACTGATATTGAAGTTGCAACAAGTCCTAGCGATGCTTATACAGCACTTTATAGCTCTTTACGTTCGGCCACTATCAATGTCAATACGAAAAAAGACTCTGTGGTAAACATTCGTGGTGGAGTATTTGCTGAGAACGAAAGTACGATCAACGTCAACTTGACCAAAGCTGGCTCTCGTTTCGTTGGTTTAATTCGCGCAGCCAATGATGCCAACGTTAACTTCAATATTGACGGCAAGGATGTTTCAGCATTAATTACGGCTGTAGATCACTCAATGCCCGATGAACATGCTGCGGCTCACACCGAAGAAGACGAACCCGATCGTGCCACGATCCATGCGACTGTTGCCAATAAAGCAACGTTAACGCTTGCTGGCGAATCGCATATCCGTCACTTAACCGTTAATGGCGGTAATGTCGTGGTCAATCATGACCTCAAAGTCATGGACCTTGATGGTCAGCACGGTAACTTCACCGTCCAAAGCAGCAAGAGCATTCAAATCCACGGCAAGTTCACTGGCACCCAGTGGATTAACCTCAGTGACGAAGTCAAAAAGGACCCGAACAAGCTTAAAGCTGAAGTCATCGCCTACGAAGCTCAGGATAACAACACTGGTGTCTTTGCTGTGCCGGATATCGCTGATGGCCTCCAATGGCATCACTTTAACGTTGTAAAAGAGAACTCGACTAACAAGAAAAAGGAGTTCAAGAAGCAATGGCGTATCACGTCCGTTAACAAGATCGACGATCCCAAACGACCGACGCCGCTCGGTAATACCCTCGGCAGTCAAGCTATCGCTACGTACGCTACCTTTAGTCAGACGTTAACCCCTGTCTCTTATACACATCTGACGCTGCCGACGATATGCAGTGTGTAGA
>CAMYAA010000071.1 GCA_947253615.1 uncultured Sutterellaceae bacterium | reverse complement strand
TAGTACGGTCTCGTGGGCTCGGAGATGTGTATAAGAGACAGACCTTTATCAGCCGATTCGTCAAGACGCCGTGTTATTAAATCCGGGCAAGGACAATGCCGGGGCCAAGCGTTTCTTGGAATTCTTAAAGACGAGTCCTGAAGCGGCCCGCATTCGTGCTGCTTATGGTTACGGCACGCCCCAATAAGCGCGTTGATTCGTTTTAAGAGGGCTCCCGTGAGGGAAGAGTCCTGAGTGGACTCGCCCTCGAGCCCGCGATGGGTTTGCTCATCGATAGTCCCTTTAGGGCCATGTTTGGCCTTGGAGGGACTTCTGTGTTTCTTTTTCAGGAGTGTTCTAGGGTGCTCTTTTCCGCTGCCGATTTAGAACCGATTGTGGTGAGTTTGCAATTAGCGTTAGTCACGACCTTGGTCTTATTAGTGGTCGGACTTCCGTTAGCCTGGTGGCTTTCGCGACGCCGCAGTATTTTTTGTGCGCCGATCAATGCAATTGTGACGCTACCGTTGGTGTTGCCGCCCACGGTATTGGGCTTTTATATTCTGGTGACGTTAGGGCCCAATGGTCCGATTGGCACGTTGACGGAAAAGCTTGGCTTAGGCACGCTCAACTTTACCTTTACGGGCTTAGTGATTGGCTCGGTACTTTATTCGATGCCCTTTATGATTCAGCCTCTGGTGACGGCCTTTGATTCGGTCGGGACGCGTCCGATGGAGGTGGCAGCCACGCTTCGGTGTCGACCGGTGGATGCGTTTTTTACGGTGGTGATGCCTTTAGCGAAAAACGGGATTATCACTGGGGCCTTAATGACCTTTGCGCATACGATTGGTGAATTCGGGGTGGTCTTAATGATTGGGGGCAATATTCCAGGGCAAACGCAGGTCGTTTCCACGCAGATTTATACGTATGTGGAAGCGATGGAATACACGCACGCGCACATTTTGGCCGCGGGGATGCTTATCTTTAGTTTCTTTGTTTTATTAGCCCTTAATGCGTTAGAAGGGCGTCATGTTCGTCGAGGAGCGCAATCATGATGGAGAGCACACCGCCCAAGGCGGGGCATGTGGCCCTTTCTTTAGAGCGTTCAACGGGGTTTCGACTCTCGGTGGACTTTGATATTCCCTCGCGCGGGGTGACGGTTTTGTTTGGCCCTTCGGGCTGTGGGAAGACCACGGTTTTGCGCTGTATTGCGGGGCTGGAACGCGCTCAAGGTCGCGTCTCCATTGGTGAGCAAGTCTGGCAAGACGATGCTCGGGGGATTTTTCTCCCGACCTATGAGCGTCGCCTCGGGTATGTGTTTCAAGAGGCGAGTTTATTTGAACACTTAAATGTGGAGCAAAATCTCAATTTTGGGCTCAAGCGATCCAAGAGTGTCTCGGGGAAAAAGCGTTTAGAAGAAGCCATTGAGCTTTTAGGGATTTCGCATTTAGTGAAGCGTCGCGTCTCGGAATTGAGTGGCGGGGAGCGTCAGCGTGTTGCGATTGCGCGTGGTTTAGCGATGACGCCCGACGTGATTTTGATGGACGAGCCGTTAGCGGCGCTGGACTGGTCTCGTAAACAAGAGATTTTGCCCTGGCTTGAGCGTCTTCGTGATGAGCTAAGTGTGCCGATTGTGTACGTGACCCACTCGGTGGACGAAATGGCGCGTTTAGCCGACACCTTGGTCTGTTTTGCCAATGGGCATATTACGCAGCAAGGGCCTTTAGAGTCGGTATTGCCGCGCATTCATTTAGGGGATCGTCAACATGGGGCGGCTGTCGTCTGGAGTGCCACGGTTGAAGCTTTTATGCCGCAGTGGCAATCATTAATGGTGGCGGGCTCGGGTTTTCGGATGGAACTCCCTGACGTGGCCCAGAAAAAAGTGGGCGATCGCATTCGTGTGCGCATTTTAGCGAGTGATGTCTCGCTCATGCTCACGGAACCCGTGGACACCTCGATTCGCAATGTTCTCAAGGCTAAAGTGACGAACATTGTGTCTGAGGGCAGTTACGTCAATGTCTCGTTGGACGTTGAGGGTAATGAATTATGGTCACGTATTACGTTACATTTCTTTGAAGAGCTCGGGGTGCATTTGGGTCAAGTCTTATGGGCTCAAATAAAGGCCGGTTCTGTGGTGGTGTGATGTTTTATTTTGAGGCAACGGCGGTAAGACCCCCGTTGCCTTTTGCTAAAATGGGCTCAATTTTCTGACAAGGGGACAGCTCCCCGGTTTTCTTAGAGGCTGGTCAATATCATGAATCCTTTAACCGCGTTATCTCCCATCGATGGGCGTTATGCTCGCCAAACGGACATTCTTTGTGAGATTTTTTCCGAAAGTGCTTTTATGAAGGCGCGTGTCCAAGTTGAAGTGGAATGGCTCATTGCCTTGACCGAAGCGGGCTTTAAAGAGCTTCCTCAGCTTTCGGCTCATGGTAAGGACTTTTTGCGTGGTTTAGTGGCCAACTGGACGGTTGAAGACTGTGAAGCGATCAAGCTCATTGAAAAGACGACCAACCACGACGTCAAGGCTGTGGAATATTGGATCAAAGAGCAAGTCAGTCATGATGCTGAATTAGCCAGTGCCGCCGAATTTGTGCATTTTGCCTGCACGTCTGAAGACATTAACAATACGAGTCATGCGTTAATGCTCAAGCGTGGTCGTGAAGTGTATTTAGAAGCGTTGGGCGGTGTGCATGCCAAGTTGGTTGAATATGCGCATGCCTGGGCGGACGTGCCGATGCTTTCTCGTACGCATGGTCAGACGGCGACGCCGACCACCGTGGGTAAGGAATTTGCGAACTTTGCGGTTCGTTTGCACCGTGTGATGAAGGCCATTGAAGGGGTTGACATCTTAGCCAAGATGAATGGCGCGGTTGGCAACTTCAATGCGCACATGATCAGTTTCCCGGGTTTTGATTGGGAAGCGTTCGCCAAGAACGTGGTGGAAAACCGTTTAGGGGTTCATTTCAACACGCACACGATTCAGATTGAGCCGCATGACTACATGGCGGAACTCTTTTATGAAATGGAACGTGCGCACACGATTTTATTGGACTTAGACCGTGACATTTGGGGTTACATTTCGATGGGCTTTTTCAAGCAAAAGCTCAAGGAAGGCGAAGTGGGTTCTTCCACGATGCCCCATAAGGTCAATCCGATTGACTTTGAAAACTCCGAAGGCAATTTAGGTTTAGCCAATGCGGTTTTAGGTCACATGGCGGGCAAATTACCGATTTCTCGTTGGCAGCGTGACTTAACGGACTCGACGGTTTTACGCAATTTAGGCGTTGGCTTTGGCTATGCCTTTATTGGGATGAGTTCCTTAATGCGTGGGTTAAACAAGTTAGAGTTAAATGAAGCGCGCGTGAGCGAAGATTTGGATCATGCTTGGGAAGTGTTAGCCGAAGCGGTTCAAACGGTGATGCGTCGTTATGGGATTCCCAAGCCCTATGAGCAATTAAAGGCCTTGACGCGTGGTAAGGGCATTACGAAGGAAACGATGCGTGAATTCATTGCCACGTTAGCGATTCCTGAGGATGCTAAAGCCGAGTTGTTAGCTTTAACGCCAGCGACGTATGTCGGTAAGGCGGCCGAGTTAGCGCGTCGCGCATAATTGGCAACATCAAACAAAAAACGCTATCGGTTCGAAGGCTCGGTCGGTAGCGTTTTTTTCTAGAGACGCGTTTTTAGGGAAAAAGGGCGATGTATAAGGGTCTCGGATTAGGGATGAGTCTTTTAGGCTTAGGGCTTGTAGGGTGTGCGTCAGTGACGCCCTTAGGGCACGAACTCTATAGTGTGGTCGCGACCTCGAAGGAGGAGGGTGTTCGTCAAGCGCATGAGTATTGTGCGCAGCATTCCCCGTCGATGTTTACGATTCGGAATATTTCGGGGGAAGGCGGCTTTGCGCCGTATAAAGACCCGGGCAAGGTCGAGGTGGTGTTTCGCTGTCAAGACCTTCGTAAAAAGGTAGAAAAGACCGTTTTGCCGCCCGATTGGCAATATCATAAACCCGCTGGGCTATAGGCCGAGTCCAAAGATCCTTCGTGAATGAAGGGTCTTTTTTTTACGGGAGAAAACCAAGCGTAACAAAAAAGTGGTGGTTTTTTAGGGGGTATTTCGCTCATGATGAAGAGTGCACTTTCGCCGTTGTTGGTGGTGAGACCCCGTGGTGAGAAAGTGCTTGATGAAGTCTCTATTTAACACTCTTAGTTTGTGAAGGAGAACCGTGATGTTCTTAAAGATCAAGCCCCTGGTTGCGATGTTAGGGGTGATAGGTTTTGTGGTGAGTGGTGTGACTCAAGCGGCCCCAGGGGCTGCAACGGATACGGTCTCGGCGGCCACGGCCCAGGCGCCCGCCCAAACGCCCGCTCCAGCTCAAGCCCAAGGCCAAGGTCAAGTTCAAGGTCAAGCCCAAGCCCAGGCTCCTGCGCCCGATACCACCTCGAGTGCTACCCAAGCCCCCGCTAGCGCACCAGCCTCGGCGAGTGCGCCCGTGGAGTCTGGCCCTGGTCCCGTGGTTGGGTTTACGCCAGCGGGTGAATCGGCCGATCAAGCTGCCCCAGCTCCCTCCGAGAGTCCCGAAGCGCAGTTAGCGCAACGCTTAGACATTACGCCAGCGCAAATGCCTCTGTGGACGGCTTATATGCAAGCCAAAGCGCAATTGGATGAGCCGGTTAAGTTGACGTTTAAAGCGCCGCAAAGCGTTCAAGAAGCCCTCGAACAGCGCTTAGCCGTGCAAGAGGCGCGTTTGTTACCTCAGCAGCGTTTAGTGGCGGCTCGTGCGCAGTTGATTAATGCGATGACGCCCGCACAACGTTTTGCGTTAGATATGTTTGAAACGGGTCGTGGTATTGGCCCGGTCATTATTACGCCGGATATGCCCGCTTGGCATATTTTGCATCCGTAGTGCCGACGTGACGGGCTCACTGGTTTTTCGAGTGGGTCCGTTTTTTTTCGTCCTCCTCTAAGGGAGGATTGTCCTATTGAGCTTAGGCTCGGTACAATGAGGGCATCTTAGCGTTAGGGGTACGACTCTGAAGAGCTCGATGAGAGTTTCTTGAGGGGCGTTGAGAAAAACCCTTGGCACCGGATCGGGTTAAGACCTGCGTCGGGAAACGCCACCGTGATTCCTTAGGAATCATGGCGTAGAAAAGCGGCAAATTAGGATCGTTTACGCAGAGCCCTTGGCTCTATTGTGTCGGTCCATTGCTTCTTTCCCTTCTGCAGCTCTTTCCACGTGTTTTTATCAAGTTGGAGATACACAAGTGGCAGAGCTTACACATTCTGATTGTTTTATTCATCCTGTTGGCAAACGCGTTTATGCCACGAGCGAACATGGTGAATCCGTCCCTTTTCGTGAGTTAGCACTCACGGATACCCCCTTGGGGCTCGGCGGGATGAAAAATCCCACGTTTTACTTGCCAGACCGTTTAGGGAGTGCGACGCAAGCGGGCTTACCTAAGCGTGAGCGTCTTCCCGTGGGCTCTCCCACGCAATTAATGCGAGCACGAAAGGGCGAAGTCACGCCCGAGATGAGTTATGTTGCGACGCGTGAGAACGGCAACTTATCCCGTTTTCGTGAGCACTTATTAGCGACAGAAAACACTCGACTCATTGAAAAGCTTTTACCGTTTGTTGATGGGATCGAGCCCTGGACGGGGGAAAAGGTTCGTGCGCTTGTCGCCGATCGCAAGGCGATTATTCCGATGAACGTCATGCACCCGGAGGCGGAGCCCATGATTATTGGTCGCGCCTTCTCGACCAAAGTCAATGCCAATATTGGTTCTTCGCTCAATTCGGATTGGCGTGATGAATCGCGCAAATTAGTGCAGGCCATTGCCTTTGGGGCCGATACCGTGATGGATTTATCCACGGGGAAAAATATTGCGCAAACGCGCAATATGATTTTGCGCCAGTCGCCTGTGCCCGTCGGGACCGTGCCGATGTACGAAACGCTCGAGCGCGTTGGGGGTGATCCTTTGGCGCTTTCGTGGGAGGCCTTTAAGGCAGTGATGATCGAGCAGTGTGAAGCCCTGTCTCTTATACACATCTGACGCTGCCGACGATATGCAGTGTGTAGATC
>CAMYAA010000070.1 GCA_947253615.1 uncultured Sutterellaceae bacterium | reverse complement strand
CGAGATCTAGTACGGTCTCGTGGGCTCGGAGATGTGTATAAGAGACAGGATTAGTGGTTCGAGCACCGTGATTGCGGACGAGCAAGGGCGTGCCCTTTTACCGAGCGTGGTTGAGTACTTAGACAACGACGAGGTTCGTGTGGGCTATGAAGCCTTGGCCAATGCCAGTACGGACCCGAAAAACACGATTAGCTCGGCTAAGCGTTTGATTGGTCGTACCCTCAAGGACTTAACGGATATTTCGCATTTGCCCTATGAATTTGTGTCGGACGACAAGATTATTCGTCTTCGTACGCGTCAAGGGGACAAGAGTCCGATTGAAGTGAGTGCTGAGGTATTAAAGACCTTAGCGCGTCGTGCAGAAGAGCGTCTCGGTGGGCCGTTAACGGGGGCTGTGATTACGGTACCGGCTTACTTTGATGATGCCCAGCGTCAAGCGACGAAGGATGCCGCGCGTTTAGCCAATTTATCCGTTTTACGTTTATTAAATGAACCGACGGCCGCGGCCTTAGCCTATGGGCTTGATAATGCGGCCGAAGGGGTTTACCTCGTTTATGACTTAGGGGGCGGCACCTTTGACGTTTCGCTCTTAAAGTTAACGAAGGGTGTTTTTGAAGTGTTAGCCACCGGGGGCGACTCGGCGCTTGGTGGAGACGACTTTGATGCGTTACTTTTCCGCACGGTCCTTCAGACGGCCGGGGTGGATCCGCAGGGTTTATCGGCCGCGGAAACGCGTCGCCTCTTGAGTGCGTCTCGCGCGGCGAAAGAAGCGTTGACGGACAATGAAAAGACGACCATTGATTGGGTCTTGGATGACGGGCGTACGTTAGTGCTTGATTTGGATCGAGCGACCTTTAATGCGTTAAGTGCCCCGTTAGTCAATAAGACCTTGACGGCCGTCAAGCGTACGCTCTCGGACGCGAAATTAACGCCCCAAGCTGTGAAAGGGGTGGTGTTAGTGGGTGGCGCGACGCGCATGCCCTGCGTTCGCGAAGCGGTCAAAGCGCAATTTGGGATGGATCCCTTAACGGGGATCGACCCTGATCAAGTCGTGGCGATTGGCGCGTCCATGCAAGCCAACAAGTTGGTGGGTAACACCAATAACGAAGACGACTGGTTACTCCTTGACGTGACGCCCTTATCGTTAGGGTTAGAAACGATGGGCGGATTGGTTGAAAAGGTCATTCCTCGCAACAGTGCGATTCCGGTGGCGCGTGCGCAGGACTTTACGACGTTTAAGGACGGCCAAACGGCCATGGCGATTCATGTGGTTCAAGGCGAACGCGAACTTGTGGATGCCTGTCGCTCGTTAGCGCGTTTTGAATTACGCGGCATTCCTCCGATGGTCGCGGGCGCGGCTCGCATTCGTGTGACGTTCCAAGTGGACGCCGACGGGCTCTTGAGCGTGAGCGCTCGTGAAATGAAGACCGGGGTGGAAGCGAGTATTCAAGTTAAGCCCAGCTATGGTTTGAGTGACGACGATATTGTGAAGATGCTCGAAGAGGGCAATGAACAAGCCTCCGAGGACATGCGTTTGCGTGAATGGCGTGAGCAAGAAGTGGAATCGCGTCGCATTTTAGAGAGTATTCATTCGGCCGTCTCGACCGATGGGGACTTATTAAATGATGAAGAGCGTGCCTCGATTGATGGCCTTATTGCGGCGCTTGAAGCAGCTCGTACGAGTGAGGATACGCCTCGACTCAAGGCGGCCATTGAAGCGTTGGCCAAAGGCACGGAAACGTTTGCCGCTCGTCGTATGGACCGTTCGATTCGTCAGGCCTTAGAAGGGATGAACGTCAATGAAATGACGTTTGAAGAAGGCTATGAAGATTTAAATGACGCTCATGATCCGTACGGATTTAAGCAACAAAAGAAAGAGGCCGCTTTAGCCAAGAAGTAAGAGCGGACTCGACAGGATGGGCGTTTTTCCCAGGGGAGAGGCGCTCGAGAAACCACACTGAGCAAGCGACACTTTCCCAAACGCCTGTCGCCCAAGATTATTTTTAGAGGGATCAAACTATGCCAATGATTAAAGTATTGCCCCACGAAACGATTTGTCCTGAAGGGGCGGAATTCTTTGTGGAACCGGGTTCGAACTTAGCGCGTGAGTTACTCAACCACGGCATTAAGATTGAACACGCTTGTGAATTTTCGTGCGCTTGTGCGACCTGCCACGTGATGGTTCGTGAAGGCTTAGACACGTTAAATGAGCCCGAAGACGAAGAGTTGGATCAATTAGATACGGCTTGGGGTGCGGGCATGTACTCGCGCTTGTCGTGCCAGACGACCGTGGGTGATGGGGATATCACGATTGAAATCCCGAAGTACTCGCGCAATCACGCCAAGGAAGAAGATTAATAGCTAAGGACCCAAGTTCTCTCGCGGCGAGAGGAAACTTGGGTTTTCTTTAAAGGAGGACCCCCACCATGGCCTTAACGTGGAAAGAGCCCCGCGCGATTGCGGAAAGTTTAGTGGACACGTATCCGGACTTGGATCCCTTAACGATTAGCTTTGTCAAAATGCATGAGCTCATTTGTGGGTTGGACGACTTTGCGGACGATCCCGAAGGGAGCAACGAAAAGATTCTCGAAGCGATTCTGACGATCTGGCTCGATGAGCGAGATTGATCAGTTATTCGAGCAACGAAGAGCACGTCTTAGGGCGTGCTTTTTTTGTGGGGTCACGCCCTCTCCGGAGTATCCCTATCGCGCATATCCGGTATAAATCGATTCCTGGGACACTAGGGCCGGTAGGAGGCCTGACATTTCTCGAGCGCTCGTTTATTCTCAATGTAACGTCTTTATCTATGAGTGTCTTCCAGCATGGAAAATGTCGAGTTGCCCTTGGTGTGGCGCACCGAGCCCGAGGCCAGTGAAGAGGTCACGGGTCTCATTAGCAATGCGCCCGAGCGAAAGTATAAAGTTTTATTGAGCCTTGAGCATGCGCTCTCGACGTGTACGCGTTTTGACTTTAGTGTCTCGTTTGTGATGGAGTCGGGCCTGAGTGCTTTTCAGATGACGCTCGATGAGCTTGAGGCCAAAGGGATTCCAGGGCGCATTCTTACCTCTGACTATTTGTGCGTAACGCAACCGAGTGCGCTCAAAAAGCTTTTAGCCTACAAAAACATTGAGGTGCGGCTTTATCGCTGTGAGGGCAAAGAAGGGTTTCACACCAAGGGGTACGTCTTTCATCGTGAAGGGCCCTTGGATGCGCTCGACATATGGTGGGAAGTTCCAATTTAAGTGGGGCGGCGCTCACCACGACGCATGAGTGGAATGCGATGATTCGTACGAATCCAAGTTCGCTGATCGCGCGCGAAGTGTTAGCGGAATTTGAGTCCTTGTGGGCGAGCTCGAAAAGTGTGCGATTAACGCCTGGGTGTGCGGCCTTAGCGCACTATGAGGCCCGTTATGAGGCGCTCAAAAAGACGAGGCTGCAGCCGCCCCTTTTGGTTCGTTCTCCGAAGGAGGACGCTCCCCGCGTGACGACCAATGCGATGCAGTCGGCCTTTGTGGAGAATGTGTTAGCGCTTCGCGAGGCAGGAGAAACGAAAGCACTCTTAATCTCCGCGACAGGGACCGGGAAAACCTACGCCTCGGCCTTTGCCGTGAAGGCTTTAAAGCCCCGCCGTTTTTTGTTTGTCGTGCACAGTGAAAAGATTTTGCGTCAAGCCTTGGCGAGTTATGAGCGCGTTTTTGGGGACGAGCCTAAACGGCGCTTAGGCCTTTTCTTAGGGGCCAATAAAGCGGAGGCCTTGAACGCGGACTTTGTCTTTACGACGGTCGCAACGCTTTATCGTGAAGAGCATTTGGGGAAATTTGACCCGGCGAGCTTTGATGTGATTTGTATTGACGAAGTGCATCATGCGACGGCGACAGCGTATCAGCGTTTAATGACGTACTTTAAGCCGAGGTTTTGGTTGGGCCTGACGGCGACACCGGATCGTCGCGATGCGGCGAACGTCTATGCGCTTTTTGACCATAACATTGCGCAAGAAACCCGACTCCATGATGCCTTAGCGGCGGGCTATTTAGCGGACTTTCATTATTTTGGTGTTTCGGACGTCATCATTAATGGGGAAGTGATGGAGGCGCGTCACTTTGAGGATTTGGTGAGTGAGGCACGCGTCGCGCATATTTTGCGAGGCGTTCGTCACTATCGTTCGCTCGAGTCAAGGGTGAAAGGGTTGGTCTTTTGCTCGCGAAACGACGAGGCTCAAGCCTTAGCCGAGGCTTTTACCTTAGCGGGTGAGCCCTCGATGGCACTCTCGGGAAAGGACTCGGAGGACGTGCGTCAACGCGCGATTTCGCGCTTGGTAAGCGAGGATGAGTCCGAGTGGCTTCACTACCTTTTCACCGTGGACATTTTCAACGAAGGGGTGGACATTCCCGAGATCAATCAAGTGGTGCTTCTGCGTCCGACGGAGAGTCCTGTCGTCTTTACGCAGCAGTTGGGCCGCGGTTTACGTAAGCATCCGAGCAAAGACTACGTGACGATTATTGACTTCATTGGGAACTATGACAATAACTACATGATTCCTGTGGCGCTCTCGGGGGATCGCACGGCACGAAAGTCCGTTATGCGTCAATGGGTCGTGGCAGGGAATGCCTCAATTCCGGGGGCCTCGATCATTCAAATTGATCCGATTGCGAAGCGTCGCATTTTAGAGGCCATTGATCGGGAGAAGACCAACACCAAGGCTAAATTGAGTGAGGCCTTTTTAAATCTCCTCTATCGACTCAATCGTCGTCCCACGCTGTTGGACTTTTATCGCTTGGGGGAACTTGATCCCGCGCTTTATTTAGCGAAACGCCAAGAGCCGTATTGGTGTTTGGCGCGCGCGTTTATGGCGAAGGCCAAAGACGTCGCGGAGGACCCGAGCTTAACGCTCTCGGCTGCGGCCATGGATGCCTTAGGCTTTTTTGGGCGCGCTTTGGGTGAGGCGCATCGCCCCGGGGAAGGGTGGGATGGCCCAAGGAAAACTGAGGTTTACCAAAGCAGAGCTTAGTGCTGCTCTTACAGGCCTGATGGGATTTGCACCCACGGACTTTGAGCTCGATAATACGTTTCGGACACTAACGGGCGAATTCTGGGAGAATCGTCAGGCGGCTCCCGTATTCTTAAGGCACGACGAGGAGGGAAGTCGCGAAGGCAATCCCGCGTTTGTGGTGGAGCCTCGCTGGCAAGCGAGCTTAACGACGGAGCCCAACTTTCGTGCGGCCCTGGCGGATTTGGGCGCCTATATTCTCGAGCGTGCTCGCCAAGAAACACGTGTGCGTTTAGCCCCGGGGACCTTTGTTTATGGTCGGGGCTACACGTATGAGGAATCGCAAAGGATAGCGGGCTGGCCCAACGAATTAAACGGGGGCGCCGTGGGGGGGCTATAAGTACGATCGGGCCACGAAAACCTTTTTGATTTTTGTGAATTACGAAAAGCGCGACGATGCCATTCATTATGGGGACCGCTTTATCAATCCGAGTGAGTTTATCTGGCACACCAAACACAGTCGCACGTTAACGAGTCCGGAGATTGGCAACTTAGAAGACCCTGAAACCGCCGTGTGGCTCTTTGTGCGCAAAGGTCGCGTGAAGGGAGAACCGTTCCTGTGCTTAGGCCATGTGAAGATGACGGGGCGTCCCGTGTAAAAAGAAATCATTCACGAACAAAAGCCCCGCCCTGTGGTGGAGGTGCACTTTACCTTAGCGCGCCCCGTGAGTGAGGAACTCTATATGGTCTTAAACGATAAGGAATTGGATTCGTGGGTGAGTGAAACCGATACACGCGCTCCCAAGGTAAGCCCCCACGGGGATCCACAACAGCATTAACGTTCAGAGCAAACCGCTTTGACTCACTAAGGAAAAGAAAACATGAAAACCATTGAAGTCGTTGCCGCCATTATTGAGCATGAAGGCCGCTATTTAGCCACGGCGCGTGGCTATGGGGAATTTGAAGGCCAGTGGGAATTCCCTGGGGGCAAGATTGAGGCGGGCGAAAATCCGCGTGACGCGTTAGTGCGTGAAATCAAAGAAGAACTCGACGTGATGATCGAAACGGGGGACTTCGTCACGACGGTGGAGTATGACTACCCCACCTTTCACCTCACGATGCATTGCTTTATCGCG
>CAMYAA010000069.1 GCA_947253615.1 uncultured Sutterellaceae bacterium | reverse complement strand
GAGATCTAGTACGGTCTCGTGGGCTCGGAGATGTGTATAAGAGACAGCTCTAATTGTTTACAGGGGTTTCCAGGCGTAAAAACAGCATAACTTCAATACTTTTAGCCCTGTCGTCAAGCTATCTACCCCTCCATTAAATTAGCATAATTGTCGAGATTTTCTCCTCAAGCACTCTGACTTAGTCAATTTCAAGAATGATAAAAGGGGTAACACTGTTTTATTTTTATAATTTAACCAAATCCTTTTGTCGATAAAAATTCCCTATGATTTATTTAAATGTGAACTAATTGATCATTATTACCCCTCCATTAGGGAAAACGTGGTACAGAAACAACCCCTCGGCATAACATGGCTACCTTCAGAGAATAAAAAACCGCCACCATAGCTGGCAGCGGTTTAAAGATTATGGGATTAACGTATTATCGAAGCGTCCACTTCACGCCAACGTTAAGGTCATACTTTGTACGCGTCTTACCCAAAACGCTAGCTTGTGCATCTGCATAGAGCTGAGCGCTCTTGCCGAGCATCGTCGAGGCACCAACGCCCACGTTCATCCAAGTGTCGTGCTTCTTGGTGGACTTCTGAACAAAAGTGTCCCCATTATCAAACGAGAGTTCCGAGTGCCCGAGGAAGTTATGGTAGGCATCAAGCTTTGCGTACACACGCTGACGCTTGTCTTCGGTTTCCTTACCGAGATTCACGCCCAAGCGACCCACGACCGAACGAATTGCTTTTTGCTTAACGACGACTTCGTCATTGGCCCAGTTTTTGCCCTGTAAGTAACCGGCCATCAATTGAGCGCTAGGCTGGATAAACCAGGTCTGAGCGATATCAATACGCTTGCCAATTTCGCTCGAGAGCGAGGCGCCCCAGACGTTATACGTCGGATTCAAGGCTTCACCGTCAACGGTGACCGAAGCTCCGGAGTGCCAACGATTCACACGAAGGACCGTATCCACATAGACCTGATTGTCAAAGACGTCAGTCTGATAGGCGCCGAGACCATAACCGTAGGCACGATCGATGTGAGCAGCCTTGTCAGCATTCATGCGCTTGGCTTCAAGGGTTAAACCGCGATAGCGAGTTTCGTTATTGAGTCGCTTGGCATATAACGTATGGCCTAAAGCGACCGAGTTAACACGGGTATCGAAGTGATAGTCACCCGTGGCCTTAATGCCCTGCATGCTGGTACGAACCCAAACACGTTGCTTTTCACCGGCGTTAAGTAAGTCCGTGCCCATACGTTCGTTTAACGAAAGCATATCACTACGCCAAAGCGTATACAAGGCACGATTGGCCGTTACATTAGCATTGACAAAGTCGGTATCAACGGAATGGGCGATATCGGATAAAACCCAAGCGCCGTAACCGTCTTTGGTACTCTTGTCTTTAAAGGCAAGATGGAAGGTACGATTCTTTAAAAGGCCGTCCTGGCGATACGCTTTGACGTGACCGTGAGGAGCATTGTCCTTTACGAAGATAAATTCGCAACCTTTGACTTTTTCGAGCTTGGCATCTTGCTGTTTATCAACCAATTTAAGCTTAGGCGAACCGACAAGAGCGTTAACGACTAACTTGTCACCGTCGGTAGCAACGCCATTCTTCGATACTGGTTGAGACGAATCCATATTCAAGACAATGATGCTGTTATGGTCCGCGGTTAACGTGCCGTTGACAGTCAAAGTTTGGAAATGACTATTGTCAAATTTAGCTTCAACATTGTTGTATTGAGGGGATTGACCGAACACAAGCATGGTATTAGACAGGCTAAGTTTCTCTAATGTCGAAGAACCGGACAGATTCCATTTAGAGTCCGTAAAGGCCATTTCTACTTTACCGTTGCTTTGAACTGTTGCATTACCTTCATACACGGCATTTTTAAAATTAGCCAAAACCTTACTATCACTCTCAGCGGTGAAAGTAGCATTAGAGTATGCATTGATAAGGTTTATCTTGGCCTCACCCTTTTGATACGTTAGCACCAAACCACGGAAGTCGGTGTTGTCAAACGTCACATTAACCTTACCGTTATTGCCGGTTGCAGCAATGGTTTTACCGTAATATTTGCTGCCTAGTTCTTTTTGATTGACATCCGTAGTGGTAGAACCCTTGAAGCCGATCAGTTTCGCCTCAACGCTTCCGTCATATGCGTGAAGATTGCTATCAAACGTGCTTTTCCCACTAGAATTATCGGCAAAAATAGAAACCTTACCTCGATCAGCTGCAATGATGCTTCCCTTAGAAACAATCGTATGTTTGTCTTCGCCAAGGTTGAGAGTACTACCAGTCCCAGTAACATAAGCAGCTATATACTCGTATTCATACTCCGTGGGTTTCTTTTGGAAATTAGCGCCTAAAGCAACATTGCCTTTCAAAGTTACAGTATTGGCACTTCCAGGAGCTCTTGCATCCGTTAATACCTTAACAGCCGTCTTACCCTTAGCCAAGAAGTTCTCGGCTGTCACTTGGAGCTTTGCGCCACCAGATACATAAGACTGCATCCCCTCTGTAATACCAAAAGTTTTGACATCTCGCAAATTAACCGTCGCGGTGCCATTCGTCTGGACAAAATCAATACCACGAGACACGTTGTCTTTGATATTTTCCTTAATTACATCGGAGGCTTTTTCAATTACCTTATCATCTAAATAAATCTCTTTATTCGTGGCGATACTAATCAAACTATCAACTTTAATCGTGCTGTCCTTAGTACCAACATGTTGAAAGCCAATGGAGTTCCCTGTGCTTTGCGCGAGTGCAACTAAAGTATTTAATGACACATCAGCGTCTGTATGTCGGAAGCCAACAACTAATGATTCCTTAGCTTGCTCATCAGTAAGAGGTTTATCAACCGCAGCTTCAACCTTAACCACTTTGATATTAGGAATGGAAAGCTCTTCTTGCTTAGGATCTTTAGTGACTAGATATTTTTCACCCTCAGCTTCAGCAGCGAACATCAATTTTTTTAGGACTTTTTCATTAATATCCAAAGGCGAAACCTTTCCATCATCCGTGGGCGTTGGAATTGAAGCCGTAAAAATTTTATCAGTCTTAGGTTCTTTTGCTTCTACATACTTTGCTTTCAGTTTGAACTCAATCGTATCGTCCTTCGGATGCGTCACATCCTGCGCATAAACAACACCACTCAACGTCAGGGCCAACATCACGGCCAACGGTTTTTTATTAAACATTTATATCCAGTATTTATCAGTAAATGTGAGATAACTTCTAAAAAGGTCTAAAAATATCTCTAATTAATCAAAAAGATTTTGCAGTATACACGTAGACACAAAGAAAAATACAGATATAACTACGTATTCTCCTGATAGCAATGGATTCAGACCGATAACTCTTTTTACATTTGATAAAACTTGATTCACACAAAATTCGCTAGATATCCCTGAAAAATATACGATCGATTCTTTAGCAATTATGACCCAGTCCCAAATTTAACCCCTAAGTACACACAAAATAGAATTCGGGCCACACTAAAAAAATCTAGAGTGGCCCGAAAATTTGTTGTTTTTTTGTCAATATTCGAGAATTAATGGAGTAACCACTTCACACCGATATTGACACCATATTGTTGACGAGCGTTCCCGGAGACGGTGGCTTGAGCATCTGCAAACACTTGCGTGCGCTTGCCTAACATCGTCGAAGCCCCTGCCCCAATGTTGACCCAGGTTTCATCACGACGCGTACGCTTTTCAATAGCATCGTCGCCGTTATCAAACTCAACAATAGAACGACCAGCCAAGTTGTGGAATGCATTGACCTTGGCATAGACGCGCTGACGCTTGTCTCCACTTTCCCTACCAAAGCTCACACCCACACGACCAATCACCGAACGAATGGACTTCTGGCTCACCGTCACGTCCTCATTGGCCCAGTCCTTACCTTGTAAGAAACCAACCATCCACTGCGTACTTGGTTGAACAAACCAGTTCGCGCCTAAATCAAAACGCTTGCCGACTTCAGCAGAAAGCGACACGCCCCAAGCATTGTAGGTGGGCGAGTACGTCAACCCCTGCACATCAACCGAGGCACCGGAATGCCAACGATTAACACGAAGAACGGTATCCACATATACCTGGTTATCAAAGACGTCCGTCTGATACGCACCTAAACCATACCCGTCAGTACGCTTGATATGGTTAACGTAGTCAGCGGCCATGCGCTTCCCTTCAAGCGTTAAACCACGATAACGCGTTTCGTTGGCCAAGCGCTTTACCGATAAAGTGTGGCCCAATGCTAAGGAATTCACACGAACGTTAAACCCATATTCGTCACCGGCCTTAAAGCCTTGTTGACTCGTACGAACCCAAACTCGTTCTTTTTCACCCGCCTGTAATAAATCGGCGCCCATACGTTCTTCTAAAGAAAGCATGTCCCCACGCCAAATTTGATAGAGCGCACGGTTAGCACTCATATTGGCATTAACTAAGTCGGAATCGACTTCGTTGACTTGATCTGTGATCTTCCAAGCGCCAAAGCCCTCGAGCGTACTCGTTTCTTCAAAGCCTAAGTGGTAGAGACGATTCTTCAACAAACCTTCAGACTTAAAGGGCTTCACAAAACCGTGAGAACTCCCCTCTTTAACGAAAATGAGTTCGTGCCCAATGATATTGGCCTTGTTGCTTTCTTTAGCTTGATCAATGATCTTTAACTTAGGTGCACCCTCAAGGCTAGCGACGTAGAGTTTGTCACCCGAGGTATTGTCTTTGGACGAATCAATACGAAGCGTGATCACACTGCTTTGATCACTTACTAAGGCCCCATCAAGATGCATTTCGACGAATGGCACCTGACCGGGATCGACACGGAAATCATCAAAAAGATTCGGCGTGAGCATACTGTCAGCCGCTTTCAATTGAGCGTGCATCAACGTCAAATCGTCTAAGTGCTGAGAGCGAGAAACATTCCACGTTGAGTTATTCAACGTCACATTGATCTTGGTGTCTTGCTCATCATCCTTTTTATCCGCGATCCCTTCGAAGACTGCATCATTAAAGGTTGCAATAATTTGACCTTTTTTAAATGCCATTAAAGGCGCATTGCTATAGCCCTTCGAGACCGAGAGATTCACTTTCCCTTGTTCACTTGCGTTCACAATCCCCAAGAAGTCGGACTGGTTGAGAGATACATCCGACACAGCGCCTTCACCCTTAGCAAGAATACGACGGCTATAGAATTTCACCCCTTGATCTTTCATGGTCATGGTGGCGATGGGCGCTTCAGAGTTCAAGCCCGTAATTTGAGCTTGAATATGCGCGCCACGATAAGCCATCAAATCGCTATTGAAAGCCCCGACAACTTCTTCTTTCTTTTCACGTTTGTTTTCAAGCGCAAGCGGATTTTCGCCGAGGGCTTTGGTCGCCTCAAGCATAGAACGCTTTAATTCAATAGCTTGGTTCATGAATGGAGGCAATTGAATGTCATTCTTGGCAGTAGTCTTGATCGCACGATAATCATTTTCGGCAAGCAAACTGGCATTTTCAGCCAACGGTGCCTGCACTTTGATGGTCTTTTCGTAGATCTTTTTCAAGAAAGGCTCTAGAGCGCCCGGCATCATCGTGCGCACATTCCTAATATGTTCACTCGCGTCTTCACGTTCCTTTTCGGATATCGTCTCGGGCAATTCGGCATAAGCCTTCTCTACAAATGCGACGTAGTTAGCCCATTCTTTCTGCATATCGAGATTTTGGGTCGTCGCATTAATACGAGCCGCGGAAACACTAAATTCGGAAGTTTTAACAAAATCTTTGCCATCAGAGGACGTGGCTTGAATCTTGACCGACTTATTGTTCTTTAAGATATCAGCCAACGTCAGTTTCTGATCACCCGATTTAAACGTCAATTTTTCATTAACACTTGCGTACGTCTCGGCGAAAGGCTTCTTCCCTGAGGAAGCAAAGGCCGCTTCGGCACCAACGTCATTGAGGTCAATCGGCTCCACCGTCGTGATGATTTCACGACCTTGCACATAGTTGAGATGAATCTCACCTTGATGATCCGCCACGAGTTGACCGCGCCAATGATTGGCCTTATCGGCCGAACTATCAATGACTAACTCACTGCCCTGGCCAGCGACGAACGCTGCCATCCCATAGATATTTGCACCGGCTTGAACCGAAGGAATCTCATCCTTTTTATTCGCTTTGAATTGACCACCAACGTCACTAGAACCCGTCAAG
>CAMYAA010000068.1 GCA_947253615.1 uncultured Sutterellaceae bacterium | reverse complement strand
TGCCAGGCTTAATTGAAGGCGCGTCGGAAGGGGCCGGTTTAGGGCATTTATTCTTGCGTCACTTGTCGCGAACGAAGATTTTGATTCACATGATTGACGTGGCGCCTTTTGATGAAGAAGAAAATCCGATTGAGCGTGCGAAAGCGTTAGTGGAAGAGCTCGAGAAGTATGACCCGGTGTTAGCGGCCAAGCCGCGCTGGGTGGTACTCAACAAGATGGATTTAGTGGATGAATCCGAGCGTGACGCGTTAATGAAACGCTATGCTGACGCGTTATGTCCTCACGGTGAACCTGTTTTTGCGATTTCTGCGGCAACGCGTGAAGGCTGTGACGTTTTAGTCAAAGCCTTAGCTCAGCAGATTGACGAAGATCGTCGTGCAGAGAATGGTTTCATCGATGATGAACGATTTAATCCTGTAGAGTAACTGTAACTCCTAAGCCCCGAGGTCCACGGATCCTAGGGGCTTAAGTTTGCGGGCGTGGCTTTTTTTTTTACCCATTACAAACGTGAGGGCAAATTATCATGCAGTGCTCGTTCTTAGAACGTTACTTTGATTTCAAGCGCTACGATACGTCGCTAAGTCAAGAAATCTACGCCGGGATTACGACTTTCATGGCCATGGCCTATTTGATTTTCGTGATTCCATCGATGCTTCACGATGGTGGCATTCCTAAGGATGCGGCCATTGGGGCGACTATTATCGTTACCATTTGCATTACGTTGCTCATGGGGATTTGGGCGAAGTATCCGGTCGGGGTTGCGCCAGGCTTGGGCATTAGTGCGTATTTTGCCTATTACATTTGTGGTCCTGCGGGTTACTCGTGGGAAGCGGGTTTAGGGGCCGTTTTCATCTCCGGGGTGGTGTTCTTTATTTTGACGGTCACGCGTATTCGTCAATACATCATCAACTCGATTCCGATGGACTTAAAGCTCGCGATTGTGGTCGGGATTGGGGCCTTTATTTCGTTGATTGGTCTTAAGAACGGCGGCGTGATTGTGAAGGATCCCAACACGTTTGTGACGTTGGGCAACATTACGGATCCGAAAGTGATGTTGACGCTCTTTGGGTTCTTCTTAACGAGCGCGTTGATGGTTTTACGCATGCGTACGGCCATGATTATCGGGATTATTGTGACGACGGCGGTGGGCATTGCCTGCGGCGTCTCCGACTTACCCAAGGGCTCTTGGGTGTCGTTTAGCTTGCCCGATATCGGCGGCACGTTCTTGCACTTAGACATTCGCAGTGCGCTCTCGCATGGGTTATTAACGATTATCTTCACGTTGACGATGGTCGACTTATTCGACAACATGGGCGTGTTGATTGGCTTAGCCAAGAAGTGTGGTTTCATGCGTGAAGGCGGCCAGATTGTTCACTTAGACCGTGCCTTTATTACGGACTCCATTGGGACGATGTTCTCGGCCTTGATGGGGACCACAACGGCCACGTCCTACTTAGAAAGTGCGACGGGTGTGGCGGCCGGGGGCCGTACGGGGATGACCGCGGTGGTGACGGCCGTGTGCTTCTTCATCGCACTCTTCTTTATTCCGTTAGTGGCGATTGTGCCGAGCTATGCCACGGCACCGATCTTAGTGATCGTGGGTGCCTTGATGATGCAAGAAGTCGTTGGCATTCACTTTGAAAAGTTAGAAATTGCCATTCCGGCGTTCTTAACGATCGTGGCCATGCCGTTTACGTTTAACATTGCCACGGGGTTTGGCTTTGGTTTCATCAGCTACGTGGTGATTTATCTCTTAACGGGTCGTTGGCGTCAAGTCTCGCCGTTAATGTATGTGATTGCGGCGTGCTTCGTGGTTAACTTCGTTTTACGCGGTTAATGGCGGCGTTCTCCTCGGGTAAGCGGGGAGACGTCTCAAGACAAAAAAAGGGCTTTGTGGGACGAACGAGATTGTTCTCTCACGGGGCCCTTTTTGCGTTTTTTAACCGAGGGGGTACGCAATTTTTTGCGGCTCTGTGTAAACTAGGTTGAAGGACTCGGGCTCAATGGGGCCCGTTTTTTATCAGTGTTGACCCTGTGTGAGGAGAGAGTATGGGTTCGGTTCAAGCGGCTCGACGCATTGTGGTGAAAGTCGGGAGTGCCTTAGTGACCAATGATGGTCACGGGTTAGATCATCGTGCGATTGCGCGTTGGGCAAAGCAAATTGCTCAATTGCATGCGATGGGCAAAGAGGTGATTTTAGTGAGTTCAGGGGCCATTGCCGAGGGCATGCTCCGCTTAGGCTGGACCGAGCGACCTAAACACGTGTATGCGCTTCAGGCGGCCGCGGCCGTGGGTCAAATGGGCTTAGTGCAAGCCTATGAAGAGCACTTTCGTGAGCACAAGATTCAGACGGCGCAAGTGCTCTTGACGCATCAGAATTTAGCCGATCGTGAGCAGTACTTAAATGCGCGTGCGACGCTTCGTGAGTTATTGCGTTTAAAGGTTTTGCCCATTATTAACGAAAATGACACGGTGGTCACCAACGAAATTAAAGTGGGTGACAACGACACGTTAGGGGCGTTAGTGACGAATTTAGTGGAAGCCGATACGTTAGTGATTCTGACCGATCAGCGTGGGTTATACACGGCTGATCCGCGTAAAGATCCGAATGCGACGTTTGTGGCAACGGCTCGAGCGGGGGACCCGGCCTTAGAAAAGATGGCTGGAGGTGCGGCGAGTACGCTCTCCAAGGGCGGGATGATTACGAAGATTTTAGCGGCCAAGCGTGCCCAGCGTTCGGGGGCCAATACCGTGATTGCCTCGGGGCGTGAAGAAGACGTCTTGGTGCGTTTAGCCCAAGGGGAGTCGATTGGCACCGAGCTCTTAGCGCAAAGTACGGTACTTCAAGCGCGCAAGCAATGGATGGCGGATCATTTACGTACCCAAGGGGAGCTCGTCTTAGACGAAGGGGCGCTTCATGCCTTACTTGACTCTCATACGTCCTTGTTACCCGTGGGGGTCACGGATGTGCGTGGTCATTTCGTGCGTGGTGAATTAGTGAGCTGTGTGGACAAGGAAGGGCACGTCGTTGCCAAGGGGCTCGTTAACTATGCCAGTGAAGATGCTCTACGTTTATGTCGAGCTCACAGTCATGAGATTGAATCGATTTTAGGCTACGTTCACGAACCTGAGATGATTCATCGTGACAACCTGCTCGTAATTGAACGCTAAGTTTGATTAGGCTTGTTAAAATAAAGAGATGTTTGTTTCGCCCCCAGAAAGGCTTGACCTCTCTCGGGGCGAGTTGTTTTACTCATGAGAATTTAAATGCGCGCTCGCCAATATTTCATTTCGACGCTCAAAGAAGCTCCTGCTGACGCTGATGTATTAAGTCAGCAGCTTTGTATTCGTGCTGGCTTAATTAAGAAGTTAGCTGCTGGTGTTTATAACTACATGCCCATGGGGCTTCGTACGATTCGCAAGATTGAAAAGATCATTCGTGAAGAGATGGATCGTGCGGGGGCTTTGGAATTGTTAATGCCGGTGGTGCAACCCGCGGAGCTTTGGCAAGAAACGGGTCGTTGGCAAAAGTACGGTGATGAATTATTACGATTCAAGGACCGTCATGATCGTGACTTCGTGATCCAGCCCACCTCGGAAGAAGTGGTGACGGACATTGCCCGTCAAGAGATCAACAGCTGGCGTCAATTGCCCGTGAATTTCTATCACATTCAGACGAAGTTCCGTGACGAACGTCGTCCGCGTTTTGGGTTAATGCGTGGGCGTGAATTCACGATGAAGGACGCTTACTCCTTTGACCGTGATGAAGCCGGTGCAACGCGTTCTTACGAAGCGATGTTCAATGCCTATCAGCGCATTTTCAAGCGTTTAGGGTTGATGTTCCGTGCTGTTCGTGCCGATACGGGGGCCATTGGTGGTTCGCGTTCGCATGAATTCCAAGTCATTGCCGATGTGGGTGAAGACGTGATTGCGTACTGTCCGGAAAGCGACTATGCCGCCAATATTGAATTGGCCGAAGCGTTTTCGGAATTAGAGGGTCGCAAGGCGCCGACGATGGCGATGGAAAAGAAGGCCACGCCGAACCAAGAAAAGTGTGAAGCGGTCGCTCAGTATTTATGGCTCGACTTATTGCAGTGCATTAAGTCGGTGGTTTTAGCCGCGGATCGCGTCAATGAAAAAGGTGAAGCCTTACCAGCTCAGCTCGTTTTAGTGCTTTTACGTGCTGATCATGAGCTCAATGAAGTCAAGGCCGGTCGTTTGCCCGAATTAAAAGACGGGTTCCGTTTTGCGACGGACGCTGAAATTTTAGCGGCCTTTGGTAGCAAGCCCGGGTACTTAGGGCCGGTTGGTATCAAGGGTGACGTGAAGGTTTATGCCGATCGTACGGCCGCGGACATGTCCGACTTTGTGTGTGGTGCCAATGAAGAGGGCTATCACTTAGTGGGTGTGAACTTTGGTCGCGATTTACCCGAGCCCGAAGTGGCTGACTTACGTAACGTCGTCGAAGGGGATCGTTCGCCTGACGGTAAGGGCGAATTACGTCTTCAGCGTGGGATTGAAGTCGGTCACGTGTTCTATTTAGGGACGCGTTATTCCGACGCTTTAAAGGCCACGTACTTGGACGAAAACGGCAAGCCTCAGAACCTTCAGATGGGCTGCTACGGGATTGGTGTGACGCGTTTAGTGGGCGCTGCCATTGAACAGTGTCATGACGATCGTGGGATTGTGTGGCCCGACGCCATTGCGCCCTTTGAAGTCGTGATTTGTCCGATGAACTATGCCAAGAGTGAAGCGGTTCGCCAAGAAGCGGATGCTCTCTACGAAGCCTTAAAGGCCAAGGGTGTGGATGTGATTTTGGACGACCGTGACTTACGTCCCGGGGTGATGTTTGCGGATTGGGAACTCATTGGGGTTCCGCACCGTGTCGTCATTGGGGAACGTGGTTTGAAGAATGGTGAAGTTGAATACGTCTGCCGTCGTCACATGGATGACAAGTTATCCATTAAGAAAGACGAGATTGTGGACTATTTAGTTTCGCACATTGAACGTTAATGCCAAGAGGGCTTGATGCCCTCCTTGGACTGAAAACGAAAGCGCCTCGAGGGTTGATGATCTCGAGGCGTTTTTCTTAAGGGGGATTTAGTTTTGATCCACCGGGTCGAAATTCAAATGAATTTCTGAGGGGATTGGAATCCCCGGGACGCGTGGGAACGGATCACACTTTTTAACGGCGCGTTGAACGGCCACGTCAAAGCCCGTGAGGCCAGAGGGGTGGAATTGGATCTTTTGGATTTCTCCGTTCGAGCGCAATTGCACATCCATTTGGGCCGTGTACTGTTTGGGCTTTAAGTGGGCGGGCACATCAAAAGCAATATTCGGACGAATACACTGGATCACGTGAGCCGAGTAGGTTCGGAGTTGTGAGCCGGTGAGGTTTCGTTGGGTATTGGTGAGTTGTCCGCGTTCGCTTCCCCCAAAGGCATCCAAGCTTTTCGCCAAGCGTTCCTGTTCGAGTTTAAGGAGGGCCTGACGGTCCTTCTCGTCTTGGAGGCGTTGTTGGCGAAGGGCTTCTTCCTTACGTTTTTGTTCGAGACGCGCGGCTTCTTCACGACGCTTTTGTTCGAGGCGAGCGGCCTCTTCACGGCGTTTTTGTTCTTGGAGAGCGCGTTGTTTTTCCTTCTCGATTTTTTCCTGGCGTAAGTGTTCTTGACGGGCCTTTTCTTTAGCGAGGGCTTGTTCCTTGGCGAGTGCCTGGGCTTTCTTGAGCGCTTCTTCCTGGGCCTTCTTTTGTTCGAGGGCGATATCGGCTAAGCGCTTTTGAGCGATCGACTCCACGTCGGGCACTTTTTGAGGTTCAGGCTTCGTTTCGGGTTCTGGTTTCACCTCTGGTTCGGGCTTCACCTCCGGCTTCACCTCGGGCTCGGGTTCGGGCTTCACCTCCGGTTTCACTTCCGGCTTTACCTCGGCCTTCGGGGGCGTCGGCGTTAACGGCACGGGAGCGTTCCCCGGGAGGGACTCGGGTGCCCACAGTTCGGCATAGACCGTCACGGACTGTGTTTTCCAATTGAGCATGGGCACGAGCAGGAGGATTAAAACGACGTGAACCCCGAGCGAGCACCAAAACCCTTCTTTGGAAAAGCGACGGGTCGTTGGATCCGAGCCTATGTTTTGGTGTTTATTGTCGTTCATCGTTTCGTATTCCCTTCCACTTTAAGCGCGAGGCCTACGCGTGGAATGCCAGCGCTTTGAAGGACTTTAAGGG
>CAMYAA010000067.1 GCA_947253615.1 uncultured Sutterellaceae bacterium | reverse complement strand
CAACTGTGGCTCGGTCAAAAAGGCCCTGGCATGGTTTGAAAACCAAGGTACGCCCTATACGTTTCATAACTTCAAGAAAGAAGGGCTTGCTCTGAAGGACTTAGAAGCTTGGTTAAAAGCCTGCGGCCCTGAGGTGGTACTCAACCGTAAAGGCTTAGGCTGGCGTCAATGTGACGAGTCGACGCGCCAAGCGGCCCTCCAAGATCCGGCCGCATTAAAAGACTTGTTAATGGAAAAACCCATCTTAATTAAACGCCCGGTGGTGGTCCTTCCGGACCACACGGTGATCATTGGCGTTAACGAAGAGGCTTGGGCCGCCAAGCTTTAAAGCGTTCGCCACGGATCAACACCTTGGGCCCTTAGGGCCCTTTTTTGTTAACTGACCCCTTTAAATTTCAATAAAGACCCGACGATTCATTTCGGTAGTTCATCATGCGTTCACGTCTCTCTCCACGATTAGAGGCTCTTCTTCCCCTCATGGCCTTGATTTTGGCCACTTTTTTCTGGGGAAGCTCTTTTATTACGGTGTCCACGGCCCTGGAAGACACCAATCCCTACGCGCTTGTGATCATGCGCTTTGGCTGCGGACTCCTTTTACTGCTCCCGTTGATCGGTAAAGACCTCTTTCGAATTCCCCGCTCGACCTGGCTCGCTGGTGCCATGAGTGGCTTTTGGATTTTTATCACGTACCTCACCAACACCATGGGGCTCGTGACCTTATCGAGTTCGGAATCCGGCTTTTTAATGGCCCTTTATGTGCCATTTACCCCGCTCTTAATGTGGATGGTCTATTCCAAAGCGCCCCAAGCGGGAGCGATTTTAGGGGTGATCATCGCCTTCGCCGGGCTCATCCTCTTGGCGAACCCCTTCACGATGACCTTTGAAAATAACTGGGGCGAAATCGTCACGATTGCCTCGGCCTTTTTCTCAGCCATTGAAATTATCGTCGTGGGTCGCTACGCCCCGAAATGCGAAGCGCGCCACTTAGCGTTCACCCAACTCGTTTGGGTCACGGCGATTGGCCTATGCTTTTACCCCATCGCCCTCGGGACGGGGTTAGTACACAAGGGCATTACCCCCACGTGGAATTTAGCGCTTTGTATGCTCTGGTTAGGCACGATCGTCGCGGTCGTGCAAGTGCTCTTATCCTGGGCGCAGCGCTTTATCTCGCCGGATCGTGCCGCCATCGTCTTTGCCATGGAAAGTGTGTTTGCCGCGATCATCGGTTACTTTGTCGGTGAACGCTTGGGAATCTCCGGCCTCTTGGGCGGGAGCTTAATCGTGGCCGCCATCATTATTAGCGAACTCAAAGTCGTGAACGACACCTTAACGCGCTGGTTTAAGCGCCCCACAAAACCGGCGTAATCCGAACCTTTAAGGCGTAAAAAAAGCGAGCCTCCTTTCGACATCGTCTCGAGAGTGCTCGCTTTTTTCTTGGCGTAATGCTCGCGCTTAAGCCTTCACAAAGAGGGCCTTTAATTGCGTGAATTCCAATAAGCCGTAGAGCCCGCCTTCGCGACCTAAACCACTTTCTTTGTACCCGCCAAAGGGAGCATAGACGTCACGAGGGGCATTGTTCACATAGACGTTGCCCGCCTTAATGCGTCGTGCCACGGCAAGGGCCGCCTCTTGAGTAGGCGCATTCACCGCCGCATTGAGCCCATAGACCGTATCGTTAGCGATGTCAATGGCTTCTTCTAACGAGTCATAGGTCAACACACAAAGCACGGGCCCAAAAATTTCTTCTTGAGCAATGCGCATCGAGTTTTTCACGTCCACAAAAATCGTCGGCTCGACAAAGTAAGCCTCGGCCTTGGGATCAGGAACCGTGCCCGTCAACAATTGAGCACCTTCTTCCACCCCTAACGCAATGTACTCACAGACTTTGCGATATTGAGAGGCCGTAGCCATGGGCCCCACTTTCACCGTCGGGTCCATCGGGTCGCCCACACGATACTCACTCACGTGCTTCTTTAAAAGCGCTTTAATGGTCTCGAGATCTTCACGCGGCACAATCAAACGAGAAAGCGCCGTACAGGTCTGCCCCGAATTCAAAAAGATCGAATTCATCAATTGCGTCACGTAGGGCTCGTAGTCCTCCGACTTTAACCACACCGCAGGGGACTTCCCGCCGAGCTCTAAACTAATACGCTTCATCGTGCCTAAGGCTTTGCGCGAGAGCTCAATGCCCACCGAGGTCGAGCCCGTGAAACTCACCATATCCACGTCGCGATGACACGCAAAGGCATCGCCCAATTGAGAGCCGCGCCCCGAGACGAGGTTTAACACCCCTTTGGGGAAGCCCGCATGATCAAAAGCCTCCATCAAAATAAAGGCCGTCAAGGGCGTGACCTGACTCGGTTTCATAATGACGGTATTGCCCATCAAAATCGCCGGGATCACTTTCTGCACGAGCTGCCCTAACGGGTAATTCCACGGCGTAATGGCGACCACCACGCCCACGCTTTCGCGCTCCACGAGCGAATGCGGGAACGCTTCGGAAAAGGCGATTTGTTGTGCCACTTCAATGTACGAGCGAATGCGTTCAAATTGATACTCACAATGGGCCACACGCGTAAACGCTTTGGGCGAGCCCAATTCGGCCACTTCAAGTTCCACAATACGATCCGCTTGCGTTTTTAAATACGCGAGCATCGCTTGCATTTTTTCCACACGCTCAGCCATCGAACTTTCCGACCAAGCACGATAGGCTCGACGCGCTGCACTCACCGCTAAATTCACATCGTCGAGATTGCTCTCAGGAACGCTCGCAATCGTCTCATGGGTAAAGGGATTTTCAACCGCAATCATGCCTTGACCTTGCGGATTCACCCAGGCCCCATCAATATAATTTTTCGAAAACACCATGTGTTTTTCCTCGAGGAAATTTCCCCCATTATCGCATTGATCCCGCCAGGCTCAAAAATACCCATACAAAGGATCGGGGTTCGTTCTCGTTGAACGCGTTAAAATTGAAAATTCTCGCCCAAAACGTTCGCTAAAGATTAAAATAGCAGGCTTTAGACTTTTAGAAAAAACACTTATCCGCTGCCTTTGGGCACTCAACAAGCGAACCCTTAAAAATGACCGCTGATTCTTCGCATCCCATTGGGGTTTTGGACTCAGGCTTTGGAGGCCTCTCAGTACTCCGCGCCTTACGCCAACAACTCCCCCATGAAAACTTCGTCTATATCGCCGACTGCGAAAACGCACCTTGGGGCGATAAGGATGACGAAAGTCTCGAGCAGCGTATCCTCTTCTTGGTCGATCGCTTGTTGCGCAAAGAAGTGAAAGTGATCGTCCTCGCGTGCAATACCGCCTCGACGATGATGCATAAAACGTTGGAAAAAATGCTCCCGATCCCCGTGATCGGCATCATGCCGCCACTCGCCCTCGCCAAAAACACCACCCGCAACGGTAAAGTGGGCTTGATGGCCACCCAAAAAACGGTCCACAGCAAAACCTATAATGCCCTTCGTCGTTCCTATAAAACGAAGATTGACATTACCGACATAGCCTGTTCGGGCCTGATGGAACGCGTGGAAATGGGCGACTTCACGAGTGAAGCCACCCAGGCCGTCATTCGTGAACTCACGGCCCCTTTAAAGGCCGCCCAAGTCGATACGATTGCATTGGCCTGTACGCACTATCCCTTCTTAATCGAGCCCCTTCAAAAAGAATTCCCCGACGTGACCTTCGTGGAACCCTCGGGCTTAATCGCGAAGAAATTGGCCAACTTATTGACCAAAAAGAAATTACACACCACCCGTGAGGGTGACGGTACGGTGACCTATATCACCTCAGGCCCTAACGCGACGCGTGATCATATTTTGAGTACGATCGTGGGTGAAAAAGCCCACTTCTTGTGCCTGGAATAGTCGCCTAGGCCCCAGAA
This sequence comes from uncultured Sutterellaceae bacterium, assembly GCA_947253615.1. Taxonomy (GTDB): domain Bacteria; phylum Pseudomonadota; class Gammaproteobacteria; order Burkholderiales; family Burkholderiaceae_F; genus Sutterella. Next base: position 2,345 of record CAMYAA010000067.1, on the reverse strand, counting down.
AAAAACTCCCGCAGTCCTTCCTTTTTTTCTCGGTCGGAATCGTCGGGAGTTTTTTTGTAGCGGCGGCTAACGCGCCTTATTGACGATGAAAAGCTTCCACCTCGGCCTCAGTGGCTAAGTACGCTTCACAAATCGTGCGAACCGCATCGGGCAACGCATGCTTTTGCATACGATCCCCGTCCACGCGTTGAACGTACACACAGGTTTCTTTCGCCAACACACGAACACCATCCTCGCCCACGATACTCATGCCAAAGCCCATCGAGGTCTGGCCCAAGTGCTCAATCCACAAATGGAGCGTCACTTCATCATCGACCTTGCTCGGACGAGGAAATTCCGCACTCGCTTGAACAATCGGATAGCCCATGCCCGAGGCAATGCTTTCGCGATAACTCACCCCGACCACATCACGGAAAAAGTCTTCCATTAAGCCATTTAAAATCACAAAATACTGAGGGTGATACACAATACCCGCGGCATCCACATGACTCCAACGAATACGAAATTTTTGAGAATATACCTTCACTTTGTGGGCCTCCAGCCGCTTGAATTTTCTTGAGATCCCCACATTTTAATCACCCCGAGCCAAAAAAGTTGTATCGTTACATCAACGACGCGCCCTTCGATGCGCGACGAGTCAAACAGGAGGCCGCGCCTCCATTTCTTCAAAATCGATAGTCTTATGAATATTCAGGACCTATTAACGATCATCGCTTCACGCCATAGCGTGGGCGCTAAACATCAATGTGCTCCCGGACCGAGCCGTGAAGAACTCGAGCTCCTGTGCCAAGCTGCACTCAAAGTGCCTTGTCACGAAGCCCATGTCCCCGTTCGCTATTGCCTCATCGAATCGCGCGATGCCCTCGCCGATCTTTTTGAGCGCTCGCTCGAACCAGGAACACCGCCGGATAAAGTTGAACGTGCCCGTAGCAAGGCCTTAAAAGCCCCGTCTATGCTCGCGATTATTGAAACGCATACGGATGCCCAACTCAGCCCCGTTCTCGCCCAAGAACGCTTGATGAGTATTGGCTCGAGTTTTCAAAATGTGATGCTTGGGCTCACCGCCCTGGGCTACGTCGGGAAAATCGTCACGAGTCGAGCGATTACTTTTGAAAATCCCCTCTTTGATGTCGCGACGGAAAAACTCCACGCCTTCATCATGATCGGACGCCCCGAAACACCCCTGCCCGAAGAGCGCTTCACCCCGAGCGAAACGCCCGTCCTCTCAGTCTTCTAAAGGACCAAACTCCCAATCCGCGCGAGCCACTTCTTTGGCTCGCACGCGATCGAGTTCTTCGGCAATGGCAAAGAGCGTTTCACTCGCTAAACCTTCGGCCTTGTTGCCCACAACAAAGAAGGCCGGGACTTTCGAAACGGCCGCTTGCCAAAGTAAGAGCGCTAATAACGAACGCGTAATTAAGTCGCGGACCAGCCGCGGCGGCGTCGGTGAACGGCCCGACACCTCAGGCTTGGCTAACACGCTAGACAAACTCCAACGAATCAATAGCGGACGCGTAAAACGAATCCAATTGCGATGCAATGGATCGAGCCGAGCCGCACGCTCCTCCTCGGTTTCTTCTGGTTCGTCACCCTCAGTCAAGGGCAAAGTCAAGGGTTCAGGGCCTGAAGCTTTGAGCGAGGCGTCCTCATGGAGTCGATAATAAAATTGAAGCGCCCTTTGCTGCTGAAGCGCTGGCCTTAGCGAGGGATGAAGTCCCATGATCGGAACAATATTGAGTTCGTAAATCCCCTTTAACATCCGAGGCGTCACAAAGACTTGATTGCGCCACTCAATCCCCACGATCACACTCGTCGGTAAGGCCTCACGCACCTGGGCTAAATACGCCAGGACCTTCTCTAAAATAGCTAAACGCGCCTGCGCGTCATCAATGTCCTTGGGTTCAAAGCGCCCAATCTCGATCATGAGCACCTTAAAATGCGGTCCTAACCCCGAGAGCGGGGCCGTGATCGTGCTCGCTTGAGCTTTTTCAAAATTCAAAAAGTCGGGATTGGGCCCGAGTGCACGCCCTTGTCGATCACGAAGCGTGGGATTGGTCCAATGAAGCGGAGCTCGAACAACACAAGGATAGTCTTGAGGGAGCTGAGCGCGAATGCGTGAAAAGTCCTCCGTACTATAGGGCACGTAGGCATGACGCTCGAGCGAGACCGTACGAAGTAAGGGGTGGGCACAATAGGCTTTGAGGCCCTGAGAGGCCAGACGCTCCGCGGGGCTCACTTCATCGTAGACCGACCCAATCCAGGCAGGACTCGCCCAGCCCATCAGGCCCATGTGGACCCTGTCTCTTATACACATCTCCGAGCCCACGAGACCGTACTAGATCTCG